>JAPLUJ010000407.1 GCA_026397695.1 Verrucomicrobiota bacterium
ACGGCTTGAAATACTCGCGCCAGTAGGCGGGCGACATGAACGTGCATTTCTTGTAGGCCACATCGCCCCAGATCACCAAGCCATCTAACATTCCTGCGCCCGCTGCGATTTCGGCCTTGGCCATCGCCAGATAGAACGCGCCGATGCGGTGAATAACCTCGCCCATTTCGTCGGGGTATTCACCCATCCACAGCATGGCGTTTTCCTGGCCGATCAAGCGCGTCAGGCATTCACTCACTTCGATGATGCTGCCATAGACCGGGAAATCCGGCCGCAGGGATTTCACGGTTTCGATCCAGGCGGGCGAGTTGCGCTCGAACCCGTCGCCGACGCCCGCAATCTGATTGTCGCCGGCGGAAAAAAACCGCCGCGGATCGTCGGGCGGGTCAAACTCCGCGTGTTGGAGTTTTTCGAAGGTATCGATGTCCCATGCCGTCATCTCGGGCATCGGGAAGGAATAATGTTTGTGCATGATCGCCCCGAAGCCGGTTCTAACGGTGACTTCTTCGGGAGTTTCTCGGATTGTTTCGAACGGCCGGATCCACGGGTCGAAGTTCGGCACGGTGACGATCCAATCGAGATCGTAATGATAGTATGGGTTGGCGTCTGGCGCGAGACCGAGTTCCTCACGCCAGCGTTTGGTAAAACCACCCCAGAAAAAATCGCTGATTGGCACGCGGTCCGCTTCCTCGTGGCGCAGCGTCTTGTTCATGCGTTCAAGTTTGCGCAGGGTGTTCTCCTTGCGACCGGTGGTGTCGGTGTCCTTGCCGACGGTGTTGAACATGCTCATCTGGTGCGTGATGATTCACAACCCGTGGCTGGGGTCAAGGAACAGTTTTGCGCGCCGGTTTATCACAGGGAAAATGTGGCGTCCGTTAGTTCATGATGCGCGGCGGCTACACCGACACAAATCATGGTGGGTCATGCGGCGGACCGGGCAATTGGGCGGGGGAGCACACGGTAAGGTTTTTTCCGATGGAATAGGATTGGTCCACCGGTGCGATGATGAACGTTTGCGCGAGCATGTCGAGGTGGTGGCCGATGGTGGCGTGGGTCACATCGAGCGATTGACCGAGTTGTGATTTGTTGAGAACGCCGCCGTGATGATGAGCAAGCATCTGCCAAAGACGGTGCAGCGATTCCGCCGGTACCCGGAAACCGAGTTGCGGAATGTCGCGCTCGAGGAAAGTGCGAATGAATTCCAAGCGCCAGCGAAATGAGACGGATTCCGTGGCGGCATTGAAGCTGTCCGGAAATCCACCGCGAACCCACAACCGGGAAAGATGGGCCGGTCCCACTTCTGCGAGTTGCAGCGCTGACAGTTCGACATGCGCAATCCGGCCGGCAAGCGACTCGCTCGATTGGCGCAGCAGCAGTGGTGAGGCGGAACCGAGCAGCAGAAAACGCCCAGCGCTCCGTCGCCGGTCAATGATCCCGCGAAGCTGCGGAAAAAGGTCGGGAACTCGCTGCACCTCGTCCAAAATAACCAAATACTAAGGAGTGCGGACATTCCTGTCCGCATGGTCCATGGCAAGAGCAAGAGGTGTTATTTGGAGTGCCGCGCTTGCACGTTTCACGGGCAGGCGTACAGGAATGTCCAAAGGTGGACACGAATGTCCGCCCTCCTTACCATTCACACCGCAATTTCACGCCCGGCCCATGAAGAGTGAATGCATCGAGCAGGACATCCTGATGTCTGATCGGACACGCAGATGTCCCGGCGCATCGGAGCGGATAGAGGATTGGCGGCGAGAGGGGAGGAAGAAAGTTTTCGTCCGCCGCGTTGTCATTGTCGAGGGCGTCGGTTTGTGTTGCGTGAAGGTAGCGCGGCCTCGACGCAGGCCGCATGCCAAACTGCCCCCTGCAACGTCATGGGCGCGGCATTTTGAGTCCT
>JAPLUJ010000146.1 GCA_026397695.1 Verrucomicrobiota bacterium
GCGGGTTTCTCGAAGTGGAAACCCCGATGCTGCAAGACATCCCCGGCGGGGCCGCCGCCCGCCCGTTCGAAACCTATCACAACGCGCTCGGCATGCCTCTCACCCTGCGCATCGCCCCGGAGTTATTCCTCAAGCGCCTGCTCGTCGGCGGCTTCACCAAGATTTTCGAACTCAACCGGAACTTCCGCAACGAAGGCATCTCGCGCCGCCACAATCCTGAGTTCACGATGCTGGAAGCCTACTGGGCGTTTGCGGACTTCGCGGAAATGGCCGACCTCGTCGAAGATCTAACATGCCACCTGGCGGAAAAATTTTGTGGTGGTCTGAAGATCGAACACAGGGATGACGAGGGCGAGGTCACGCGGACCATTGACCTCACGCGCCCATGGCGCCGCGCCAATTATCACGACCTCATCATGGCGGTGGCGGGCGCGGATTTCTTTGATCTAACACCCGCCAGGCGCCGTGCCAAGTGCGGGGAACTCGGCGTCCAGATCTCCCCGGAGATGGAGGACTACGAGGTCATCCAACAGGTGTTCGAAAAGAAGGTCGAGGAACACACTTTTGATCCCTGTTTCGTCACCCGCGTCGCCAGCGAGTTGGTGCCGCTCGCCAAGGTCACGCCCGGCGGCAAGACCGTGGAGGTCTATGAACTCATCATCAACGGTCAGGAGATTTCCCCCGGCTACTCGGAACTCAACGATCCCGATGTCCAACGCCAGCGCCTCGAACACCAGGCCGGTGGCGAGGAAGAACAAAAGGTGGATTATGATTTCATCGAAACCCTGGAACACGGCATGCCCCCCGCAGGCGGGATCGGCATCGGCATTGACCGCCTGATCATGATGCTCACCGGTGCGCCGACGATCCGCGACGTGGTGTTGTTCCCGTTGCTCAAGAGAAAGGAGTGATCGAACGCGGGCACGGGCTGCATGTTAGATCCTGGCGAACACCAGACCGGTGCGCGACGGGCTGTAGATTTTCATGATGCCACGCGCATCCACCGGATAGAGGGAGGAGGGATCGACGCGGCCATGTCCGCCGGATTCGGGGGTGTCGGTGTTCACTAGTAGTTTGCGGGATGTCCCGTCCGGCACGCGGATCGGATAGCCGGGATGCGAGTTGGTGACGGAGAAATTGCAGACGAAGATGAGATTGGCGCGTTCGGCGACGAGGATTTTGGATCCGTGATCGATGAGGAGGACTTGCGCCGGCGGAGTGTTGAGGAGTCCGGTTGTGCGGGCGAGGTCCAGCAGTGCGCGGTCGAAGCGGGCGAGGCCGGCATATTTCAGTTCAGGATTATCCACCAGCGACCATTGGCGGCGGCAATAGTGATACGACCCGCCGTTGCCTTCGCGCGGGAAATCGATCCACTCGGGATGGCCGAATTCGTTACCCATGAAGTTGAGCCATCCCTCGCCGCCGAACGCGAGCGTGACGAGACGGATCAATTTGTGCAGTGCGATGCCGCGATCAATCACCGGATGCGGATCGTTCCTTGCCATGTGCCAATACATCTCCTGATCCATCAAGCGGAACGCGAGCGTCTTGTCACCGACGAGCGCTTGGTCGTGGCTCTCGGCGTAAGCGATGGTGGGCTCGCCGTGGCGGCGGTTGGCGAGCACGCTCCACAACTCGTCGAGGTTCCAATCCTCGTCGCGGCTGTGTTTGAGCAGCTTGATCCAATAGTCCGGGATGCCCATCGCGAGACGATGGGTGAAACCGATGCCGCCTTCCGCAATCGGCCGGCAGAGGCCCGGCATGCCGGACATGTCCTCGGCGATGACGATGGCGCCCGGTTTGATTTCCCCGATGAGTTGCGTGGCAAGTTGCAGATAGAGAATCGCGTCATCGTCGGTGTCATCGCCGAAGTAATCGGCATAACTGCCGAAGTCCTTGTCGCCGTGCGAGTGATAGAGCATCGAGGTGACACCATCGAAGCGGAATCCGTCGAAGTGGAACTCCTCCAGCCAATAGCGGACGTTGGCAAGCAGGAATTGGCGGACCTCCGGGTTGCCGTAATCGAAGCACTTGGAATCCCACCGCGGATGGTCGCCGCGTTCCCCCTGGTGGAAATACTGGTTGCCCGAGCCGTCGAAGTCGTTGAGCCCCTCGGCGATGTTCTTGACGGCGTGGGAGTGCACCAGGTCTAACAGCACCGCGAGTCCGAGTCCGTGCGCGGTATCGATGAGATATTTCAAATCCTCGGGTGTGCCGAAGCGCGAGCACGGCGCGAAGAACGACGAGACATGATAGCCGAACGAGGCGTAATACGGGTGTTCCTGCACGGCCATGAGTTGCAGCGTGTTGTAATCGGCGCGGGTGATGCGCGGCAGCACGTCGTCGGCGAACTCGCGGTAGGTGTGAATGCGGGGTTCCTCGCCGGCCATGCCGATGTGGGATTCGTAAATCAACGGGGCGCTGATAGATGCGGGATCGAAGGTGTGTTTCCAAACATGGGGTGTCGGCGGGCTCCAGATCTGGCCGCAGTAATCATGCGTCACGGGATCCTGCAACACGCGGCGGATGCACGACGGGATGCGGTCACGGCGCGAACCATCGGCACCGGCGATGTGGAACTTCACCCGCTGGCCGTGAGCGAGCGCCGCCGCCGGGAGCTTGATCTGCCAGACTCCGTAAGGAAATTTTTCCAACGGATGGGATTCGCGGTTCCATCCGTTGAAATCTCCAGTTAGATAGACCGCCTGTGCGGCGGGTGCCCACTCGCGGACCGTCCATTCGCCGGTGCTGTGGTGGTAATGGATACCGGAATAATTGTGGCCGGTGGCGTGGGCGGCGAGAGTGCGCGCGCGGTTTTTGATGGCGGTCAGTTCTTCTTCGAACCGATGGATGCGGCGTTGGATGACGCCTTGGTAGGGTTCCATCCAAGGATCATCGACCACGAGTTGAGGTTGCACAGGCATTGCGTCTGAGGATGGTGGATCCGGGCGCCCACGGAAAGCCAAATCCACCGCGCTGTGCGGGATGCCGACCAAGGTGGCGCGCTCTCGATGAGAGCGCCTCCAGGGTTTGGCCATTCCAAGGTCAGAGCCGAAATTCACCGCGCAGAAAGCCGCACTCGCCATGAGCACTGAATGAGCGGCCTACATGACCGTAACGGCAAATGTCCAGCGGCAATGAGTCTGAGAAACTTGCCCCTGCGAAACACCCTTGTGCTTGCCTTGCCGTCAAACAGCCTGCTAGGTTCTTGCCGTCATGGAAGAACGGGGCAACGAACTCCTTCCCCTCGCGACGAGAATCGCCCGGAAGTTCGACAACATCCCCCAGGCCAAACAAGCCGCCCACAAGCTCGCCGGTGCGGCCATAACATCGCTCAGGGAACGCCTCGAAGCCATGGGCTTTCAAGGCGTCGACACACTCGGTTTTCTCAAGTCCATCCATAATAGTGGTTGTGGCGTCCCGCCGCAGACCGTGCCGGGAGGCGTCCCGCCTCCCATCTTTTCCCGAAAACCCGCCCCAGGTTGACGATTTCCTCCCTCACCCGTAATCCCTTTCTCCAACGCCCCGTCAGTCTTTCCCATTCGCCGCCTCACTGCGATTGCACGCGTGGCATTGCGCAAACTGATCCAAATGAACCGGGCCCGGGCCCTCCAGGATCTTGCGATCCCTCCCGGCAATCGGCTTGAGGCCTTGAAGGGAAAACTGGCGGGTTACCACTCGATCCGCATCAACGACCAGTGGCGGATCGTTTTCGCTTGGAACGAACATGGCCCCGCCGAAGTCACGATTTGTGATTACCATTGACGAACCCCCATAACGCGATACGTTATACACATGAATCCACCCATCACACCCGGCGAGATCTTATTGGAGGAATACCTGATTCCCATGGGCATCTCCCAAAACGCCATGGCCCGCGCCATCGGCGTCGCGCCCCGTGCCATTAACGAGATTATCCACGCCCGCCGTTCCATCACGCCCGCCATGTCCATCCGCTTTGGAGTCTTCTTCGGCCAATCCGCGGAATTCTGGCACGGCATCCAGGTCGAGTGCGACTTCCGCGCCCTGGCCAAAAACCACCAGAAGCTCACCGCCCACATTCAGCCCGCCATGACCATCGCCCGCGCTTCTTGAGGCTGCGCTTCTCCGCCAATGAAAAACGAAAGCACCCTGCGCGAAACTCCTCAAAAGTGGCTGTGGCGTCTCGCCGCAGTCCGTGTAGGAGGCGTCTCGCCTCCTGTCCTCTCCCTCAAGTTGACGATTTCCCACCTCAACCGTATTCAGGGCACTTCCAAAAACCACTTTTTTGAAAAGGCCTGTTTCAAAACCGCTTGAAAATTAGAGTTCGAGGACCAAAATCGGGAAATACTGGCGTTCCCGAACGTGTAATTATGGTTTGTAATTACATATGTCATTATATATCTGATTGTTTTTGATATTTGGACATTTCTCGTATTGTCATCCAAGTTGAGGAGTTTTCCGGCCTAGCGTTTTGAGTCTGATAATCTGTTCTGTCCTAGCCATGTTATACACCAGGTTGCAAAAGATGATAGATGCGCGGTTCCTGACATATCCGACATAACGCTTATACATTGCCCTCATGCTTCCGGTCATGAACCCAAAAACATGCTCAACTCTGGAGCGCTTGCGGGACTTTGCCCGGTTTGAGCGTTTCTGCTTACGCGTCAGCGGTTTGCCGCGATTGCCCTTTTCGCATACATGTCCCGTAATTTGTTTCGAGCTCAAGACTTCGCCACAGGCAGGACCGGCATAACCTGCATCTAACCAAGTCTCCGGGTCGCCCTCGCGTGTCACCGAGTCAAGAGCTTGACTGTCGTGCACGGACGCGTCTGTTACGTCCCCGCGCACGATGAGTTTGCTCTCCAAATCGACATTCACATGGTTCTTGTATCCGTAAAAGTTCTGATCGTTCTTCTTGGTCCATCTGGCATCCAAATCCTTATGAGACAAGCGTTTGGGGTCCTTTTCCCAGCCTTCTGGAAGCTCTCCATTCTTGATAGACTCGTTCTCTGACTTGCGATTGCGTTGTCTAGGAACCTCAACGAATGAAGCATCCACGATATTACCCTTCCGCGTGATAAATCCGCGGTCGGTTAGACGCCGGTGATAGACATCAAAGAGTTCATCGAACAGCTTCGTGCGGGTAAGATTCTCTCGGAATTCTCGAACTGTATTTTGATCGGGAACCGCATCCGCCTCAGTTATATCGAGAAAGCGGTGGAAACTGCGCCGGTCCAGAATCTGAAATTGTGTTTGCTCATCCGACAAGCCGTAGAGCGATTGCAATATGAGGACCTTGAACATGAACACAGGAACAAAACCAGGGCGACCTCCAGGGCCCTTGGCCGCGTTCCTCGGTATCCGATCCAGAACAGGTTGGAAGATATGCCAGTCCATAATGGCATTGAGATTTGCCAGGGGATCACCCATGGAATCAATTTGGGAAAGACGATCCATAGCGTCAAATAGACCACGCTCGCTTCGTTCGATATATCTCTTTGGTTCCTTCATCAGGTCAATTCAAAGCAAAATCCGTGCCATGTGTCA
Organism: Verrucomicrobiota bacterium; assembly: GCA_026397695.1. Lineage (GTDB taxonomy): Bacteria > Verrucomicrobiota > Verrucomicrobiia > Verrucomicrobiales > Akkermansiaceae > Luteolibacter. Next base: position 5,530 of record JAPLUJ010000146.1, read on the forward strand.
TTGAAAATGCGTGTTTTATGAGTAAATGGAAGCGCCCTTTTGTCTATACGGCCATCAAATCATCTCCTAACAATTTCTCGGAAACACGCGTGTAGCGGGAAACGAACGTCGCGACCCCATGAGCACCCCGATCCCAATAATCCTCAAGACCCTGAAAGACCGTGGCTTTGCCCTGGTGATCACGCTCTCGCTGATGAGTGATCCCGCCAAGACCGTGGTGCTGGTCGGTATATATTCCGTCGGCCGCGCCACGGGGAGCACCGAGCGCTACGTCGCCGTGCCGCTCGTAGAGGTGTTAGGCAAGGACTCCGCCAAGCCCGTCGCCCGCTTCGCCTAGTGGGTCGGTGATGAAGGCGTCAAAGCCAGAATCAATATCGACAAAACCTTGGATGATAAAACCAACTACGCCGCTCTAACAGAACAACGCCGCGGTTGGGAAACCGTGACCGGCTTCGGCGCATACCCCACCCCGTCCTCAGATACCCACACCTCACTCCCGAAAATCATCACCCTTGGTGAGACGCCGTTGCTCATTCCAAGTGTTAGATATCCCGGCGCTGGTGCCAGCCCGCTGCAAGACGTCTTTCACTCGGCCACCACCGACAGCCGGGCCGTCCGGGCAGACACGCTGCGCGGCGGCACCAAAATCGACCTCACCGCCATCCTCGCCGGCACCCTCCCCACCACTAAAGCCGTCTCCACCATCCCCAACTACCCGGTCAAAAACACCAACATCATTCCCTCTATCAAGGAAGGCACCAACGACACTACCACGCTCGTCTCCCCCAAGTGGGACACCCTCAAGGATTTCAACGATCACGCCAAGAAGCTCCTGTGCGAAACCACCCTGGACAACTCGATCTCCGCCCCTCTAACAGCCGCCAACGGCGTGCTCTACGTCGTCACCGACGATACCCTCTACGCCCTGGCCAAGCCCTGAATCTAACATAGAAACGGAGCGCGGCCGTCCCGGCTGCGTCGGAAGGCGCTCGTCCCGAGTGCCGGGTGGTGATCCGGGTTTCATCTCAGTGCCGGATTCCCTACCTAACAGGCGGGACGGCCTTGCTGCGATTCCTGTGCCATGATCTCTGATCTGTGGCCTCTGATTACACGTTCTCGGCGATTTGCCCGGCCACTAAATTCACGAGGTCGCATTGCGATGCTTGGGCGATCAGCAATTCCGTGTCCTTGCCCTTCACCTTGCGCAGCGCGGTTTCCAATTCACAGCAGTTGCCGCCGGAATGACTCAACGCATCACTCACTTCGCCAGGCCATCCCAAATCTGCCGCAAGCACCATGGTGTGCGTGACGAAGATGGTCCAAATTGTGGTTTGCAATGTGTAAAAAAACCATTTATCGAACTTCTAGTTCTCGGGGATTTCTACCCATTGCTACTTGCGCGGCCTGGAACCATACACGCGTCGGGCGATCCAAACGACATATCCATTAACAATTAGCAGACCTAAACCTAACCTACTACTTGGGAGTCTCCGCAAATGCATGGTCAATGTAATATTTAGTTACTTTTATAAAACCCGCAAACCAGTTAGCATCAGATCAGCAATGAAAAGACTTCATTATTCACATATAGGGCTCATTGTGCGGGATCCAGACTATTTAGTTTTTGCAAAGCAATCTTTTTCGCTTCGGCAGTTAGTTTAGTAGATGCGTTAACAAATCCTACTATCAGTTTAGGATCAACTCTTGCAATTCCAACCACCCAATTCTGAATCAATTTTTCTTGATCCTTTTCGCCAAATGAGGCAAGCCATTCAAGCGATTCACCAGGATTAGACTCCCCCCAATTATTTATTATTGTTCCATATAAACCTAGCCTTTCGTTTATCGTGAAATTGACCCCATCTACCATTTCGACCGCACGCAAAGGATTTGTAGCGGCAGCAGTAGCGGCAACTCCATTCATCATAAGGGCTTTTTGCAATTCTGGATTCTGTTCACTGAACCACTTCGAGCCACTAGTGATGTCATTATTAATCCAATTGCATATTCCATTAGTTAAAATCCTTACCGCGTTTTCAGGACATCTTTCCATAACCAAATTGGTAAGAGAGTCCGCTTTCTTGGCAAAAACCGCGGTACATAATCCTTCAAGAACAAAATCATTTAAGGAACTTTTCGCATCTATGCTTTTTGCAAAAGTCATTGCGGAATCGAGGTTTAAAGATGACATTCCAAACATCGCGTTTTGAATAATGGCTCCATTGTTCTTGCCGAAATCATACGCTAGCATCATTTCCTTCAACTTCGCTGGATCGCGACTCCCTATCGACGCTAGGACAGAAGTGAGGGTGCTATAGTATGTACTTGGATAATTCTTTAAATTAGCATCGATCCAATCCAATGATTTCACACGATCGTCCGCCGCAATTGATTGAAGGCATTGAGACATAAGTGAGTTCGCCCATTGGCGGTCCTTAAATGGGCCGATTGATTGCAGTGCTTCATCAGGAGCTTTTTGCAGCAAGACAGCAAACGTTGATTGCAGTGCCAAATTGGAAATTATACTATCTTTTAGCTCAGATGCCCATTTTATAGCTAAAATAGGATCTTTCATTGCCAGTGACTTGGCATAAAGTACGTAAACAGATTCAACATCTTCCCTGGCCCCACTATGCTCATAAGCTTTAAGAATCTCTAGCCCTTTTTCGGGATCCTTGCTTGATAGATCGAGGAAATCCGCCAAAAACCTGCCGAATCCTACATCGCATCTTGCCGGATACTTTGAAACTGTATGTGCTGACATGGCTGAATTCTCCACTTCAGGCGGGATGGGTTGAGTAGGATCGATGCTTTTTGTCTTGCCCCAACTTGGAATCGTTACTTTGCTCCTAGATTGTTCCAAAAGCGGTGTATCAATCAACTTAATAAGCGATATGTTTTTGTAATTTATAGCCATAATCTTATTTTATGTCACACTATATGTAAAAGCAGCTATGATTGGATGAGACGACATGGATATATGCAAGTCATTTGTATGCCTGACTATGCACTAGTCTTGTTGACGTTGTTGGGTTGTCAGCACGCAGGTATTATTGTTCGGTACTAATCAATATATGTGCATTCGAATGGTTCTTGAAAAGCTCGCCAGTTTTCTCATTGCTTACCCATTGCGAATCGTAAAGCGCATTCCAATTATTTGAACTGTCGCATAACCATACTTGCGTCATATTATATATGTTAGCCTTGCTTATCCTAAGATTAGCTTTTAGTTGTTCCGTTATTAACGCAGCCTCATCTACTCCGTTTGAAGTGCCTGATGCAGTCTGCACCCCTATTTGACCGGATATTAACTGTGCGTTAATAGTAAACGAGAAAGCAGATGTTTGGGTTATACTAAAACCACCGATCAGTTTTTGGCCAGGCCCTCCATAAATAATATAGTCGCACCCTCGCGTCATATCTTCCCAGTTTTGATGTTCCCATTTTCTACCTTCTGTATAGCCTAGATCCCCATAGTGCCCATTGTAGGAAGGTTGAGCATAAGAGTCTTCCACATTGGGTGGCGGCTGAGGTGCTGCAAATTTGTCAACAAATGGTGACCATTCGAGACCCAATACGTCATAATTGCATACGGGATTAGAGCCTACAAATACATAATTATTAATACCATCGGGATATCCCGCTGGATCTAACGTGGTCCAACTATTTGAATTTGAAGAGTATAGTCTATACGGAAAAACGAAGCTCGCAAGTTCCTTCACGAACTTTTTGCCTGTGAATCTTCCAGGTTCAAGACCTTCACCATAGGAAGTGCCGCTAAATTGTTCTTCCGCAGAGGAAAGAGTATTCCCGAGGTAATCTGAGACAACAACGTCTTTTCCCGCCAGCACGGGGACTCCGCCGGAGAGATGTGCCTCGTTGGCGAATGCCACGGAGCCCTCGGCGGCGAGGACGTTTCCATCCCAAGTGTAGGTAGAAACGTTGCCATGGGTTTTCTTGCCGACCAACTGACCCGCGGCGTTGTAGTAGAATCCGGCTTTGGAATCCTGGTTCCGCGTCTCGAGCACCTTGTCACCGTAGCCGTAGCTCAGGCTGCGGGTGGTTTGACCGTCCGCGTTGCGCTCGGTCACCGGGCGGCTGGCGTTATCGTAGGCGGTGGTTTCCTTGCCCTGGCCGGCGGTTTGGAACTCCGTGAGCCGGTTTGATTTGTCGTAGGTCATCTTGGTGACGACCCCATCAATCGATTTCTCGATGATATTGCCGGAGGCATCGTAGGTGTATTTCTCGCTGCCGAGGGTGGCGGCGGAGGCGTATCCTGCGAGGCTGAGGATGCCGGCGGTGATGCCGGCCAAGTGTCTGGTGTTGGTTTTCATTGGATATCCCTTCATCAAGAAAGGCATTAGCGCATGGTTGGATTGGTGTGTAAATGGAAAAATATAACGAAAATCGGACAGAAACTCCAGAGA
>JAPLUJ010000037.1 GCA_026397695.1 Verrucomicrobiota bacterium
CTCCAGTTCCACCAATGGCGGGTTTACCAAGCTACGGCATAAGGACGCCATGACCACCCTGGTGAGTGACTACGCCATGGCCCAAGGGGCGACCGTAATCATGCACGGTACCACACCTGCCTGCAGTACCACTGGCGCGCCGATCCTCGGAGAATACGATAACGCGAACGAGGAGATTGCACTTGCCGCGACACCGGCGCTGCTTTATCATAAATCCTGGTGGGCACTTAAGGATAAGTGGTCCGAATACAAAACTGTCACCGCCAATGCCGTAGCCGATACATTTACTGCTTCGAATCATGGGTTTGCGAACGGACAACCGGTAATATTCCAATTGTCCTTCAATCCTGCGGGTCCGACCGGCGTCAACAGCAACATGCGCTATTATCTACGCGATGTGACTGCCAATACATTCAAGGTTTCAACCAGCAACGGAGGGACCGCAGTGGACATTCTCAGCAACGGTTCAGGAACCAATTACGTCTCCAATACGTGGCCCTTCGAAAGGAGAGAAGATCGCCAGGACGACGACCATACCGGGCAGGCCGGTAATATCGTCTATGCATGGAAGATCATTACCGGCCTCGGCTGGGGCACGGATGTGAGTCAGGCGGCCATCAATAAAACGGCGGCCACACTCATCAGCCAGAATCATTGCACAGTCACGGGCATCAGTGCGAATGCCCACAGTGGTGTGGACTTCATGCGGCTGGATGACCGCTTGCCATGGGCCATTGACGAGGAAGGGCGCGCAGGGGCTGAGTTCCTGTACCCGGCCATGCAGGGTTGGCAGAATTACAGTCTGATCGTTACCGGGTTGGCGAAGGGAAACTACGACGTCTATTGCGACGGCGAATTGCTCGGCACTGTGAGTCACACAACTCTGGCGGAAGGCTGGAACATGGCTGATCTTACCAAAGGGCCGGTGTGGCGGCAGTGTCAGGAAGTGTTGGGCCGTATCCGCGACATGCATGACCGCGCCCGAAGTTATCCTTTCGCCACACTTCACACCGGCACTGCGCGCGTGGGCGTGGAGAAGTACCGCGGCGCTGTCGATAATGCCTATGTAACGCTCGGCCTTCGCGGCGCCGCCCTCATCGCGAACAGCGACGTTCAGGCCGCGCTGCACCGGAATCTCCGAGCGGTTGACAGTGTGAATCCGGCCATCGATGCTTTCGCGCAACCCAGCCATGGGTATCAAAACGGGCAAAAGCTGCGCGTCAGCAGCACCGGCACGCTACCCGCGCCGCTGGCGGCAGATACGACTTATTATGTCCGGGACTATGCGGCGGCGAGCTATAAGCTTGCGGCTAGCAACGGAGGCACGGTCATTGATCTCACCACGTCTGGGAGCGGTACGATTTCGGTCTATGTGATGGACAACATTGACGATCTGGACGCACTCATCCACGCGGCCGCCCAGCCAACGACTGATCCCTGCCCATTCCCTATGCTGACGGGACTTTTGGGAGATCCACAAGGACGCTGATGCGACGGGAAGTGTCCGTGACGGAGAATACGACGATGCCATGCGGGAAACAGCCTAAATCGGAGGTAACGCCTCACCCGCTCGATTCCAAAACTGGGTATACGGTGAGGGGCGGGCACAACGACTGTGACACCTCCCTTTTCTCCCGCTCTCAGATCCGCCCATTGGCTCACAGCGCCCCACTCTAAATGAATAATCATAGGAATTAGTTATGTTTCTCACATTCATGCGCAGACTGGGAAAGCGGCTGGGCTTGCAGCCGAGCATGGAAAACCGCATCAGGGAACTCAGAAGTTTCGGCATGGTGATAGGCGAAGGGTGTGTGATTCCGGATGATCTGGAAATCGAAGAGGCATGGGCATCGCACATCACCTTTGGAAGTGAAATCACCGTGGCGCGGGGTGTGCGATTCATTTCTCACGACGCCAGCCGTGATCGAGGTTGGTGACCGGGCCTTTATCGGAGCTTACACGATCATGATGCCGAATGTCCATATTGGCGCGGATACGATCATTGCGGCCGGAAGTGTTGTAACAAAGGACATCCCGGCAGGGGTGGTGGCGGCTGGGAATCCCGCGCGAGTCATCCGGACCATCGCCGATCTTCAGGAGAAGACAAATGCCAAGCTGGCGCAGATACCTTGTTTTGGCGAGGAATACCGGATGAAGTGTGGCGGCACGGTCGCGATGCGCAAGTCCATGCTCAAAGCTATGGCAAACGGTGAATGCTATATTGTAAAACCAGCCGCAGCAGGAGGTAGCAGAGGTAACTGAGGCCTATGATGTGGAGTTTTGGGTTGCAAATTTCCGTATGATGAGGAAATCCGTTTCTCCAAGCCCTGCATACTCTGCGTCGTCAGTTTTCTCCTGGTTATCATCGTTCGTCCAAGGTCCAAGTCTGTCAGGCAATGTCCTGAGAGTGGCATCATGAAGGTAGCCCTGTTCACCCGTTATCCGCCGACGCCGCAACAACCGCGGGGCGGTGTGGAGTCCGTCGCAGTGGTGCTGGTGCGGGCTCTTGCGGCCATGGGCGATTTGGACGTGCACGTGGTGACTTTGGCAAGCGACCGTGACACGGCAGTTGTGGAAATCCACGACGGAGCGACGGTTCACCGCCTGGCCGGGTCACGTTGGCCGCAGATCGCCGACGTGCTGTGCGGCCCGGGCCGTCGCCGGTTGCTTGACTACGTGCTGGCGCTACAGCCCGATATCCTCCATTCCCACGAGACTCATGGATTGATGCTGGGCGACCTGACGATTCCGCATGTCTTCACGCTGCATGGCTTCGATACCGAAAACCTGAGGGCCGATGCCGCACGGTTTGCCGCCCTGCGATCGCGCTTGTGGCGCATGGTGGAACGCCGCGGACTGGCCCGGCAGAAGCACATCATCTCCATTTCTCCGTATGTCCGCCGGATGATCGAACCGCTGACCGATGCCACCATCCACGACATCGACAACCCCGTGGATGAGCGATTCTTTGCGGTCAGCCCTATCCCGCAAGGTCGGCGCGTGTTGTGCGTGGGCTGGCTTAACGAACGCAAGAACACGCTGGGTGCGATCGAGGCCTTCGCCTTGGCCGTTGCCCACGGGACCGAGGGCACGCTGGTGATCGCCGGGCAGGCCAAGGAACCGGCCTATCAGCAGAAAGTGCTGGATTGCATCGCCCGCCACCATCTGACGGCCCGGGTGGAATTGTTAGGCCACATTGACCACGGACGGCTGATGGAGGAACTGGGCAAGGCGGCCGTTTTCCTGCTGCCGTCGCGGCAGGAGAACTCACCCATGGCCATCGCCGAGGCAATGGCCGCCGGCCTGCCGGTCATCGCCTCCAACCGCTGCGGCATGCCATATATGGTAAGCGAGAATACGACCGGCTTCCTGATCGACCCGGAGGACGTCGAACAGATCGCCGACCGGTTAAAGCGGCTTCTTAACGATTCTGCTGCAGCCCGGCAGATGGGCCAGACGGCGCGGCGCGTGGCCGAGCAGCGTTTTGCGCCTGGCATGGTGGCCGGGCAAACCCGGGCGGTGTATCAGGAGATTATCAAGTAAAATTTGCGGGTGAGCATGTTGTAGTTTACACTGTGACACGGTGATCACAAATTTCGCGCTTTTCATGCCGCTCCTTTTCGCACCCAATCTATTGGCAAGGGTAGCCCGATGGGATTGCCCTCAGTCGTGATAATAAATACATTCCAGAGACATGAGTAAACCAATACGACATGCATCCTGCCGCAACCGATGCAAGCCAGCACTTTCTGCTGGTAGGCCGGTTCCTTGGCCTGCCCGGCGAGAAATCAGATCGCCAGAGAAATATTCCGCACCTCCATTGCGCAACCGTGGCGGTGGCGCCAACGCACCTGAGGAGCGGCCCCCGCAATGCGACCCACCGCCTCCGAATCATCCCGCTCATGGTTGTTGTCGCGCTCTTTCTGCCCCATTTGGCTGCCGTCCCCGCGCGGCAGGATGTTATCAACGCCCTGCAACGCGCCGGCAATGCCTATTGGGATCAAAAGGTCGTGATCAATCATCCTGAAGGAATCTACTACGGTTACAGTGGAACCCAGACCGTTGTTGAGCCAGGAGTCCAGAGGTACTATGACTCTGACTCCGGTTACATCCCCGAGCCTCACATTTACACAGAGCAAGAGAATTCACCCGGTCATGCGGGCGTTGGGATTGCGTATGTTCGGGCGTATGAAGTGACGAAGAACAAGTTCTTCCTGCGCGCGGCAAAGAGTCTTGGGGACACCCTGCTGTCCGCCCAGCGCGACAATGGCAGCGGAGGGTGGTGGTACGACATGGGAGTCATCGGCTGGGACCGCCTGACCGGAAGCCCGACCTACAAGCAAACCCGGGACTTCGGGCGCTGGGTCAACTTCTTCCCTTGGGGAGCGCACGGGAATGTGCAGGACGATCACCAGGGACTGGGAACCTTCGATGGCGTAAGCCAGCTTGCGGGCTATTTCCTGCTGCGTCTATACCAGGCGTGTCCGGAGGACGATGGGGATAGGGCCAAGTACCTTGCCGGCGCGAAACGCCTGGCAGACATGATCGTCGCACTCGGCAGTGTCACCGACCCGGACATGGGATTCCGCCCGTACGGCAGCGGAGGCATTCCCCAGAACTTCCCCTATGGGCTGATGAAGTACCGACCCGGCACTGACGTCAGCGCAGGATATCCGTATGCACTGCCGCACAACCTGATGGTCACGTTGAATGATGACGCAATGGTCGGTACGTTGCACTTCCTCATCGAGTTCTGGAAAATCACCGGAAAAAACGATGCGATCGATCACGACAAGTATCTGTCCGCGATCCGCTTGAATGTGGATTATCTGATGGATGTCTTCGATCTGAACGCCGGCCCCAACGGGCGCGGAGGCTTTGCCTCGCAGTACTGGGTGGACGATGGAAGTCCCAGAGCGAAGAGACCGACATGGGGGCGTGCGATGGAGCCTCCTGCCTTCGATGTCTTTTGTGGACGGGGAGAGGATTTGCTCGTACGGTGGTGGACCGATGAGGTGGACGCTGCGAGAAAGTCCAGGATCGAACAAACGATGCTG
>JAPLUJ010000420.1:0-414 GCA_026397695.1 Verrucomicrobiota bacterium
GGGGCGGGGCGACTGCCGGGGCGACTGGGGCGGCGGGGGGGGGGGAGTTGTCCGCGGGTGCTTCGATGCCAGCTGCGGGGGTGATCAGCAAGGCCGCAAGCCCGGCCGTGAGAGTGCTGAATGGATTTGTTTTCATGGTTTACATACGGTAAGCGTAGTAGTTCAGGCCATTTATCTAATTCATCTGAAAAAAGTGTTGGTTTCAGACAGCGGTCTCAATCGGTTTTGGCAGGGACGAGGATATATTCCACGCGGGGTTGATCCACCTGATAGGTTTGGCCGGTGGTATCCTTGAGTGTCACACGGTCCATATAGATGATCTTGAGGACGCGGTGTGGTTGGTCGTTGGCTTGCCAGATGACACCTTCGTCGCGTGCTTCTGATAGACCGCGGGTGATGCCGGCGGGAATGAGT
>JAPLUJ010000420.1:439-7846 GCA_026397695.1 Verrucomicrobiota bacterium
GCGCAACCGGAGCCGGGCTGGTGGTGCGGGATTCCGGGGGAGTGGAGGCGAGTTTATCGGGGTGGTGGTTGATGGGGACGCGGAGTGCGGTGATGGCACCGATGAGCGCCACGGCGGCAGCGGCGGCGCTCCACCAGGCGCGGTGGCGGCTTGGTGCGGAGGGTTGCTGCTTGGGGAAGCGCAGGATATTATCATTGGCGGGGAAGGGGACGTCGCGGAGGACGGCTTCCAGTGAGGTACGCAGGGTCAAGGGCAGTGTTGCGGGAGTGATGGCGTGCAGGCGCTGTTCGAATTGGATTTCTGCGGGTTGCAAATGGGTCCATGTGTCGGTGGTGCAAGCATCGAGCCGTGCGAGCAACGACTCATCGAGCGCGGTTGCACGGAGCCGCAGGAGATCGGCCTCAAGGGATGATGGATCGAGAGACATGGTAATGGGATGGTGGGGCAATCAGATCGAGAGGTCACCGCGTCGGCGGGCACCGCCGAGACTTTTCTTGAGCGCCTCAAGACCATAGCGATACCGCGAGGCTGCCGTGTTTTGCGAAATGCCGAGAATTTCTCCGATTTCGGCGAAAGTGCGCTCACCCCAGATTTTCATGACGATGACTTCGGCGAATTTTTCCGGCAGTTGTTTGAGTTTTTCCTCGAGTTGGTCACGCGTTTCGTCATCGGACAATTCGCTTTCGAACCACGGGTGGAAGGCCTCCTGACGTGCTTCGCCGGTATCGGTTCCGACGCTGTCTTCGCGGCGTTGGCGGCGGTCGTCGCGGCGGCTCAGGTCGATGGCGAGACGCCGGATGGTGGTGTAAAGATAGGGATGCCATGCTGCCGGTCCGCCGACAAATTCGGCGTTGCGGATTTTTTCGATGAGTTTGACCATGGCATCCTGGAGCACGTCTTCAGCGTCCTCATGGGAACGGGTCTGCTGGCGGGCGAAGAGCAGCAGTTTGGGACCATGTTGTTGCAACCACGCACGCCATTCGGACGGCGCGGGATTTGCTGCCGGAACTGCGGTCAGCGGGGGCATGTCGGGAATCTCGTTCATGAAATCGTTGCCGGGGTGGGGGATTTGTTTGTGAAATGGGACTACGAGTTGAGCAGGGAAGCGGCCATGGCGCGGGCTTGTTCGCCGCCGCCGCCTAACATGCGGACGAGTTCCTGGATGCGGGATGCGCCGCTGACCGGAAACAGGCGCGAGCGGGTGCGGCCGTTAGAGACTTCTTTTTCCACGACGAAGTGATGGGTTGCGGTGGCGGCGACCTGTGGGAAGTGGGTGATGGCCACGACCTGGTGGCGGGTGCCCAGGGCGGCCATTTTGCGGCCGACGGCGCGGGCGACCTCGCCGCCGACGTTGGCGTCGATTTCATCGAAGACCATGAGCGGGGTGGCGTCTTGCTCGGCGAGCGCGGATTTGACGGCAAGCATGACGCGGCTGATTTCCCCAGATGAGGCGATTTGGCGGAGTGGCAGCAGGGGTTCGCCGGGGTTCGGGCCGAACTGGAATTCGAGGGTCTCGAAGCCTTGGGCGGTGGGTTCGGTTAGGGCGCGCAGCGGGGCTTCGAACGAGGCCTGCTGGAAACCGAGATCCTTGAGCTGGCTGGATATTTCCCTGGCCAGTCTGGGAGCGGCCTTGCGCCGCGTGCTTGTTAGATGTTTCCCGGCGGCGTCGAGGGCGGCGCGGCAGGCGGAGAGTTCGCGCTCAAGGGCGGCGAGTTTCTCGCTGCGGTTTTCGATGTTGTCGAGGCGGGCGGCGGCGGCGGCGCGGCGGGCTAACACGTCGCTCAGGGTGGGACCGTATTTGCGTTTCAGTGATTCCAACAGATTGACGCGTTCTTCCAGGGCGGCGGCTTGCGCGGGATCGATGTCGAGTTCATCGGCGTAGTTGGCCAGGTTGCGGTCGAGATCCTGGAGTTCGAGCACGGCGGATTCGAGCGAGGCGGTGTGTTGGCGGACCGAAGGGTCGAGTTTTTCGAGGTCGCGCACGAGTCGTTGCACCTCGGTGAGGCGTTCGAGGATGCCCGCGTCGCCAGTGAGCGCGGCGGTGGCGGCGGCGGCGGATTCGACGAGGCGGGTGGCATTGGATGCGCGGCGCCAGCGGTCATCCAGGTCCTGCTCGTCCTCGGGATTAATCTGCGCGGCGTCGATTTCCTGGATCTGATAGTGGAGCAATTCGAGTTCTTGTTCGCTGGCATTTTCCGCGTGGCGGAGATCCTCGAGTTCGGTGGTCATGGTCCGCCATGTCCGATAAATTTCACGGTAGCCGGCATGGGCGGCATCGGCACCGGCATAGGCATCGAGCATGGCTAACTGGCGTTCGGCGGAGAGCAGCGATTGGTGGTCGTGCGGGCCATGCAGGTCCACGAGGTGATCGCCGAGACGTTTGAGCAAGGCGAGGGTGACCGGGGAATCGTTGACGAACTGGCGGTTGGCGGTTTGGGCGATGACCCGGCGCACGATGAGTTGGGTGTCATCGCAGGGCTCCAGGCCGCCGTCTGCTAGAATGGCGTTGATTGCGCCGGGATCGTGGAGTTCGAACACCGCCTCGACCGAGCAGAAATCCTCGCCGGTGCGGATCAGGGATTTGTCGGCGCGTTCGCCGAGCACCAGTTTGAGGGCACCGATGATAATGGACTTGCCGGCACCGGTTTCGCCGGTCACGCCGATGAGTCCCGGGCCGAGTTCCCACGCGAGTTCATCAACGAGGGCCAGATTGCGGATTTTGAGAAGTGTGAGCATGCGCTTGGCGGAACGTGGCGTATGATGCAAGGTTCACCGCCGGAAGCAATGACGTGCGGTTTTTTTTCACGGGTTTTATTGATTTTTACTCGACAAGGCCCAAGACGCGCCGTAATTACATTGTGAGCGGCGAGCTTGGCGATGAAGCCTTGCGAGCCCTTGAACCCACCGGAAATCTCATGAACTCTACAAAAACAAGCCATCATCAGCATTTCGCAGTTATCATCCGGCGCTTGAAGCCCGGTTTTGCCTTGGTGATCACACTCATGCTGATGATTTTGTTGACGGTCATTGCGGTCGGGCTCTTGACGCTTTCGAGCATCTCGCTGCGTGTGTCCACCCAGGGAAACGCCATGGCGACTGCGCGATCCAACGCTCGCTTGGCATTGATGTTGGCACTTGGAGAACTGCAAAAGAATGCCGGTCCCGACCAGTGCGTCACGGCGCGGGCCGATGTGCTTGATGCCAACATTGCCAACCCGCGGATCACCGGTGTGTGGAAATCCTGGGAGATCAAGGCCACCGCGCCGCCTGCCACCTCAGAATACGAAAAGACCGCCCGTGATGCCAAGTTCCAAGGGTGGCTGGTGTCCGGCACCGATCCTGCCAAAACCGCGCAGATCGCCTATGCCAATGAATCCCCATCTTCGCCTGTGACGCTTTGGGACAAAGGCACCCTGGGCGACAAGGCTCCGGCTAACAATTTGGTGCACGCCTCCAAGGTTCCGCTCGTGGCCTCGACCGGGGCCAAACCCGGGGCCACGGCAGCAGCCCCGACCGGTGCCATGGCATGGGCGGTGCTTGACGAGGGGGTCAAAGCCCGCATCAACACCCGCTACATCGATGACGCCGCCAGCACCGGCATGAAAACCGCCCAACTCGGCGCGGGTGAGCGGCCCGGTGTGGAGTTCATCCCGGGCCTTACTGGTCTCGAACGGAGGTTCTTCAAACAAGGCGCGGCGGAAGAGCGCCCCGTCGTGGAATTCATGCCGGGCCTTAAAGATCTCGAGCGCAAGTTCTTCAAACAGGGCGCGGCGGAATCCGCCGTGATCGACAAAGGAATCACCCGCCTCAATTTCGCCTTGGCGGGCGAAAACCTCGCTTCAGGGAAAGGTGTTAGAGAGGCCTTGATGCCCCTCACCCATGACTTCACCACTCAATCCTTCGGTCTCTTCACCGACACCGCCCGCGGTGGCCTCAAGCAGGACTTCCAGTTGCTGACCAATGCCACCAGCCTGCCTGCGGTATATTCGGGCAAGGGCGTTTATGTTTCACGCCTGGGCATGACTGCGGCCACCGCCCCGTCCGACCCGGCGTGGGCGTCCTTGCAGCAGTTTGCCCGCCTCTATCAGTCAACCATCACCAATGCGGGTGGCACACCTCTCGTCAAGGCCCAGGCACCGAGCGGTTGGACTGCTGCCACCACGTCGGGCACCTCCACCGTAGGGACTACCGTCAACCGCACGCCGCCTCCCGGCTTGGTACTGCTGCCAACCATCGCCAAAGTCCAGATGCTCATCAGCTTGATTGGCCGCGACCTCTACAATAACCTGCCGCTCCCATCAAGCGGCAGTTGACCCCCGAGGAGAAAGCCAGTGGGATGCATGGCCCGCAGGACGGATGCTTCCGCAATTCGAGATTTGACTACGACTTGCACTTGCTCTATGCGCCGATCGTCACGCTGCACAACCCATATAACGTCGCACTTGAGTTCACCAGCTTGAAAGTGGAATTCATCCATGTGCCATTCGCGTTGAAAATATGGCGTAGCGGACAGGCGCAAAGCGCCGACTTCATCCCGTTGGAACAGATGACTGTTGACAATCAAAATGGCCAGCAGGGCAAGGTCTTCGGGTTGAACTTGAGAACAAAAAATACCGACGGCACTCCCGATTACAATAGCATTACCTTTAAACTCCTGCCCGGCGAAGTGAAAATGTTTTCACCCTACATCAACCCCTACCTCAACTATCTCCAACGTGGGGAATACTGGGACATCTACCTCGGCGCTAACAAAACTACCGACATGCCTGCCATACCCGGCTGGCCGGGCGATGGTGTGGGTTTTGACTGCGACTGGCTGGCGGGCAACCAGCTTGTCAATCAGGACAACAGCGATGGCCATTGGGGAGGCTGTATAGGTTTGGCGTGGGATGACCAGATTTATGTTGAATGCATTCCCGTGAGTCTCCCGCTCGGCAACAACAAGTTTGTGATCAATATGTCAGCCAGCGTGGGGGCTTCCACCACTCCCACGATCGTCAGTTCCATCGAAATGGATTATGAATCCCCCACCGGCCTGCAGAGCTTCATCGGCAGCAACGGGGTCACGATGCCCATGCGTTATCCCAAGGCCAGCGCCGTGCCGAATTATGTGTTGGGGCATCAACTGGTGGATCGTTGCAATGATATGGTCAAGGATATCACGCGGCAGAAGGCCTTCGCGCTGCTCAGCATTCAGGCCAAGTCCACCTCCGGCGGCAGGGATTCCAGCAACATCGACGGCCGCCTTGCCACCAAACCGTGGTGCTTCGCCCACGCCAACATCGGCGCCTCAACCCAAAAGGTTGTGAGCGAACACTCGGCCAATTTCTCGCACGAAATCGACTTGCAAATTCTTCCGGGAAGCCCGGACGACTGGATCGATATAGCCCCCCAGGACCGCGGCAATTTCATCTCCGGCCACACCGGTACCAACGGCACGAAATTCGGCATCCAATATGAGCTTCCGCTGGCCCCGCTCCAGACCCTTGCCAGCCTCAACGGTGCCAATCCCGGCGGCTCCTCCGGCTACCTCCCGCGCTTCGCCCAGCCGATCGGCAATTCCTGGGCCCACCCGCTCATCTCCCCCAGCAAACTGCTGGAGACCAAGACCGGCGGCAATTACCTCGACCATTCGTTCCTGCTCAACCTCGCGCTTTACGACGGCTTTTATTTTTCCGGCTTGGCCGCCCAGACCGGCCCCTTCTACACGCCCTCTAAAACGACTGAAGAGCGAAGTCGCCAAGACGACGGCCTACGCCAACATCGCGGCGTGGCAAATGATGGATGGAGCCTTCAACGTCAACTCCACCTCGGTGTCCGCCTGGAAGGCCATGCTCGCATCCATCCACGATTCCCAAGCTCTGTTCAACCAACTCAACAAGGCTAACAACACCACCGCGCTCACCAACCTGCCCGCCACCGCTCCCGGCAAGGAAGCTCGCATCAGCCGCTTCCGTCTGCCGGTGGCCAAATCCGCTGCGGACGGTGCTGATCTCAAGGATGCCTACTGGCTTGGTCCGCGCGAATTTTCGGATGACGAGTTGCAGACCCTCGCCAAAAACATCGTCAAACAAGTCCGTCTCCGCGGCCCCTTCCTGTCGCTGGCGGAATTTGTCAACCGCCGGTTAGGCACCGGGGAATCCGCCCAGCGCGGTGCCCTCCAGCAGGCGATTGATGATTCTAACCTCAACCAAAAAATTGCCGCTGATGCCAACGCGGGCTTCGAGATTCCTGTGGACAAGGTGGGCACATATAAGTATGCGAATCCCGCGGCCGGTGCCGGTTCCAGCTATCAGGGGGCCCCGGGTTATCTCACCCAGGCCGACCTGCTCAATGTGTTAGGCAATGCCGCCACCCCACGCTCCGACACCTTCACTATCCGCGGTTACGGCGAGGCCCGCGATGCCACCGGCAAGATCCTGGCCAGGGCCACTTGTGAGGCGGTCGTGCAGCGATTCCCCGAATGGCTGGATCCCGCCGACCCGGTCGAGACCGCACCCGCCGCGCTGCAGAGCCTGTCTAACAAAAAATTCGGCCGACGTTTCCTTGTCACCGCGCTGCGCTGGCTCAATCCCAAGGAAATCTGAATTTCTAACCGCCTTCACAGACTATATTTCGTTTTCCCATGCGCACCCTTTGCTGTTATCTGTTGTTCCTCTGTTCCGCGATCAGTTACGCCCAGGATTTCCGCAAGGTTGCTTGCCGGTTTATATCTTTGGACAGTGCCGCGCCGCCGCCGCCGCTGCTCAACATTGCAGAGAAGGATGTAGAAATTCGCTGCACGATCACCACCGACACGCTCTCTCCGGCAACCTTCTGCTTCGCCAAGGGGAATACCCTCACCTTCATCTCGACTGCGGATCGCAAGCCCGCCGCCACCACCACTCTCCCGCCTAACGGCCATGCCTTCATCCTGGTTTTTGTCGCCGCTGCAAAGTCTCCAGATGCCCTGCCGTGGCGGGTCTTTGTGATCGAGGACTCCGCGAAAAACTTCCCGGATGGAGGGGCGTTTGTCGCGAACTTTTACCATCAGGACATCCGCTTCCTCATCGGCGAAAGCAAGATCATGCTCCATCCTGCGGGATCCCACGGTTTCGCCCGGCCGGAGAAGCGTGATCATTTCAACATGGCCCCGGTGGTTTTCGAATTCCAGCAGGATGACACCTGGAAAACCGCCAAGGAAAGCATGCTGCGCTTCCTGCCCGGCCTGCGCTATCTGATCTTTGCATACCTCGATCCCGAATCAGGGCGGCCCCGCATCGTCACCTTTCGGGATACCGGGACCGCCGCCAAGCCGCCAGCCACCAAGCCGCCAGCCGCCAAGCAGCCATAAGGAGCGCGGACATTCCTGTCCGCAATGCCAATGGGAGAGCATGGAGAGTCTGAAAGCGATATATCTCGGCTGGC
>JAPLUJ010000138.1 GCA_026397695.1 Verrucomicrobiota bacterium
AGCCCCAAAGAATCGGCGACAATCTCGTGATGAGATTCACCCAGCCCGCTGGGGTCACCGGCATCACCTACGGCGCGGAGTGGAGCAAGACCCTGCTGCCGGATAGTTGGACTGACATACCGGATACCGGCAGCGGAACCGAACATATCTTCAGCGTGCCTGCGGCCACCGCCCCGCGTTTGTTCATGAGGCTTAAAGTGACGCAGCAATAAATGGACCGCGGACATGCTGTCCGCCAGCCCGTGGCGAGAAAATGTGGACTCGCTTGCTGGGCTTTGCTTGAGCCTTCCATGGTAAAAGCGGACAGGAACCGGAGCGCAGTGTAGATAGCCAGCCATAGGCTGCCCGGAGGGCGGGCAAAGCGAGGCAATGTCCGCCCTCCTTATGACTCCGCCAGGGGGCCTGGCGGCGGAGAGCCCCATCGAAAATTCCGTTTGCTAGCTGGTATGCAATCGGGCAGACTACGCACCGTGACGGAAGTTCCCTTGATTTCGGCACTTTTCATTGAAAAGAAGGTGTTGTTAGCTGTTAGCCAGGCGCTGCACCGGAATGCCTATACCCGCATGCCTTGCAGGCACCAGCACCCACCCCCTGACCGTCCATGAACCTGATTCCCAAGCGTTTCGTCGCCCTGATTTGGAGCAGCCTGATCCTGTTGTTCCGCGGCGATCGTGCCGGTCACCGCCGCCAGCTACACGGCCACCGGCAACACGGTGAACTTCACCCTGAACTTCGCACCGCCCGTGGGCACCAACCTGACCGTGGTGAAGAACACGGGACTTGGCTTCATCTCCGGACAATTTTCCAACCTGGCCCACGGGCAGTTTGTCACACTCACCTACAACAAAGCCGCCTACAAGTTTGTCGCCAACTATTATGGCGGCACCGGCAATGATTTGGTCCTCCACTGGGCTCGGAACAAGGTTTACGCCTGGGGGCAAAACTGGGATGGCCAACTCGGCAACGGCACCACCACCCACAGCAACGTGCCGGTCGCGGTCGCCGCCGATGGCATCCTCGCCGGCAAGACGGTGACCGCCCTCGCCTTGGGCTCCTGGGGCAGTCTCGCGCTCTGCGCGGACGGTACCCTCGCCGGATGGGGCAACCACGTCCTCTTCAGCGGGGATAGCAACGTCCCTGTCGCCGTTCCCCCCACGGGCGCGCTTGCCGGCAAAACCGTGATCGCCATCGCCTCAGGGGAACAATATCAACTTGCCCTCTGCGCGGATGGCACCCTCGTCGGATGGGGAGACAATCATCTGGGCCAACTCGGCAACGCCACCATCAACTTTGCCTTCACCCCGGTTGCCGTCAGCACCACCGGGGTGCTCGCCGGCAAAACCGTGGTCGCCATCGCCGCAGGGGCATCGCACTGTCTCGCCCTGTGTGCGGACGGCACGCTGGCCGCTTGGGGATTTAACTACCATGGCCAGTTAGGCAATGATAGCACCGTCGACAGCAATGTTCCCGTCGCCGTCACCATCCCGCCCTTCCTCGCCGGCAAGACGGTCACCGCCATTGCCGCAGGGAACGGCCACAGCATGGCCCTCTATTCAGACAACACCATTGCCGCCTGGGGAAGCAATACTTTCGGCTCTCTGGGCAATGGCACCAACACCAGCAGCTCCATCCCTGTGGCCGTCAAAACCAGTGGCGTACTCTCCGGCAAGACCGTCACCGGCATCGTCACAGGTGGATTCGGTCACTGCCTCGCCCGCTGCTCGGACGGCACCCTCGCCGCGTGGGGATATAACCCGGATGGCCAACTCGGCAACGGCACCACAACCTATACCAACGAGCCGGTTGCGGTCAGCACCAACCCCCTCCTCACCGGTAAGACGCTCACCAGCCTTGCCGCGGGATATCACCACAGCATGGCGTGCTGCTCTGACGGTGCCATCGCGGCCTGGGGATGGAACTATTACGGTGTCCTCGGCAACGGCAACTTTACTGACAGCAAGATCCCGGTGGCGGTCACCACCTCGACCCTCGGCAGCGGCGAACGATTCACCACCGTGGCAGGGTCGGTCATGCCCGACCACGCACTGGCCCTCGCGGCAGTCCCGCTTTCTAACATTCGGGACCTTTGCCGCCGCAACCACGAGCTACACCGCCCGAGTGCCACGCGGCACCCCTTCGGTGTCGGTGATACCAACAGTCACCGATCCCGACGCCACAGTGACCGTAAATGGCGTGACGCTGGCTTCCGGCACCACCAGCCCGCCGATCAGCCTCGCGCCGGGTAACATGACCCTCACCATCACAGTCACCGCCCAGGACGGCACCAGCACTTCCTATACGGTCACGGTCTGGGAAGATTCCGGGCTTGTGACTGCCAGCTACACCTCGGCCACCATGGTGCCCGTCACCGCCACCGGTTATGTGGCCGCCGGCAACACGGTGGATTTCACCCTCAACTTCGCGCCGACGGCGGGAACCCACCTGACCGTGGTCAACAACACGGGCATGGGTTTCATCCAAGGGGTCTTCGCCAATCTGGCGCAGGGACAAACTGTCAATCTCACGTATGGCGGAGTCACCTATTCATTCGTCGCCAATTACTTCGGCGGCACCGGCAATGACCTGGTCCTGCATTGGGCCAATTCAAGGTTGCTGGCATGGGGCTCCAACGCCACTGGCGAACTGGGCGACGCCAGCAAGACGCCGAACAGCCTGCCGGTGGCGGTCACCAGCACCGGCGTGCTGGCCGGCAAGTTAGTCGTTGCCACGGCGGCGGGATACGGTCACAGCCTGGCGCTGTGTGCGGATGGCACGGTGGCTGCCTGGGGCTACAATTCCTTCGGCGAGTTAGGCAATGGCAGCAACACGGACAGTAGCGTGCCGGTGCCGGTGAACATGGGCGGCGCGTTGGCCGGCAAGACGGTGATCAGCGTGGCGGCCGGATACGGCCACAGCCTGGCGCTGTGCGCGGATGGGACCATTGCCACCTGGGGATACAACTATTACGGGCTGTTAGGCAACGGTACCAATACCGATAGCAACGTGCCGGTGTTGGTCAACCGGGAAGGCGTGCTGGCCGGCAAGACGGTCATCGCCGTGGCGGCCGGAACCTTCCACAACCTGGCCCTGTGCGCGGATGGAACCGTGGCTGCCTGGGGCTACAATTCCTCAGGTCAGTTAGGCAACGGCACCACCACCAGCAGCAGCACTCCGGTGGTGGTGCGAACAACCGGCGTGCTGTCAGGCAAGACGGTGAGGGCCATTGCCGGGGGTAACAGCTTCAGTCTGGCGTTGTGCACGGACGGTACCGCTGCCGCCTGGGGCTACAATTCCGCAGGCCAGTTAGGCAACAACAGCAGCACCAGCAGCAACGTGCCGGTGGCAGTCGATACCACGGGCGTGCTGGCGGGAAAAACGATCATCGGCTTGGCGGCGGGAGCCTCCCATAGTTTGGCGTTGTGCGCGGACGGGACCGTGACTGCCTGGGGCTCCAATTATTACGGGCAACTGGGAAACAAAAGCACCACCAACCGTTCGGTGCCGGTATTGGTGGACCGTACGGGTGTGCTTGGCAACAAACTGGTGACTGCCATCGCTGCTGGCGACCAATACAGCCACGCGGTGTGCGCGGACGGGTCCATGGCCAGCTGGGGATACAACAATAACGGTCAGTTAGGAAACGGCACCACGACGGATGCCACCGCGCCGGTGTCGGTCAGCACCAGCACGCTGCGCAGCGGCGAACGCATCGTCGCGGGGCGCGCGGGGAGTGCGGCCTGGCACACTCTCGCCGTGGTCGCCGCCGTGCCGCCACCCATGGCAACGACACTGGCCGCCACAGGCGTTCTCGACACCGCTGTCACCCTCAACGGCAGCGTGAACGCCCAAGCCGCCAGTACCACCGTGTCATTTGAATACGGTCTAACGACTTCCTACGGCGCCTCCGTCTCCGCCACTCCCGCGTTGGCAACCGGCGTCACCACCGCGGCGGCGAGCGCGGTGGTCGGCGGCCTGCTTGCGGGATCCACCTATCATTACCGGATCGTGGCCACGAGTGGCGGCGGCACGGTGACGGGGGGTGACCTGACGTTCACGACCACCACCTTTGCCAGCCTGACCAGCCTGAGCTTGAGCAGTGGCACGCTGCTTCCCTCATTTACCAGCATCAACTCCAGCTATGTGGCCTCCGTGCCCTATGGCACCAGCAGCATTCGCATCACCCCGGTGTGCCTGAACCCAAGTTCCAGCGTAAGCGTCAACGGTATCGCTGTGGCGTCCGGTTCCGAGAGCAACGCGCTCAACCTGGCCGTGGGCAACAATCTCATCACCACCATGGTCACCGCCGCGGATGGATCTAACACGCAGACTTATACCGTGTCAGTGACCCGTCTTCCCCAGACGTTCACCTTTAACTCCGCCACGGATGTGCCGGTGACGGTCAGTGATTTTCTGGCCACTGGCAAGCCGGCAAGCTTCGCCCTCAACTATCCGCCGTTGCCCGGGGCCCGCTTGACCGTGGTGAAAAACACCGGACGAAATCCGATCCAAGGGACCTTTGACAATTTGACGCAAGGACAGGTCGTGCATCTGACCTATGGCGGGGTTACCTATGCCATGGTGGCCAACTACTTCGGCGGCACCGGCAATGACCTGGAGTTGCTATGGGCCAACACCCGGCTGCTGGCCTGGGGCGACAATACCAACGGACAACTCGCAAACAACAGCATAGCCAGCAGCAGCGTGGCGGTACCGGTGGCGATGACCGGCGCGCTCGCCGGGAAAACGGTCGTCTCGATTGCGACTGGATCTAGCAACTGTTTGGCCCTGTGTGCGGACGGAACATTGGCCGCGTGGGGCCTGAATTCAAACGGCCAACTGGGCAATGACAACACCATTCAAAGCAGAATTCCTGTGCCGGTGGACCAATCGGGTGTGCTTGCCGGCAAGACGGTCATTGCCATTGCGGCGGGGGGAGCCCAAGGTCTTGCCCTGTGCACAGACGGAACCCTGGCCACTTGGGGTTACAATTACGATGGCTCATTGGGCAACAACAGTCCGTTGCAATCCAACGTGCCGGTGTTGGTGAACCAAACCGGCGTGCTCGCCGCCAG
>JAPLUJ010000152.1:0-8172 GCA_026397695.1 Verrucomicrobiota bacterium
CGCGACAAATTTCATGATGATCGTCCTGGAATTTGTTGCGGTGAAGCGGGCGGGGTGCGGGAGTCTCCAAGGAGGCGCGGGACGCCCAATACCGTTCAATTAAGCAGGAAGAGAAGAGGGTTTTAACCACAGATGAACGCAGATAGACGCAGATGAAGAGAGATTTTTGATTTGATCTGTGTTAATCTGCGTCCATCGGCGGTTCGAATTTCTTAATTGAACAGGATTGCACGGGACGCCGATGCGCCGGAACTTTTGCAGCCCCGTGTTTTTTCTCCTTTCCCCGCCCGCGTGCTTGATTAGTCTGTGTGTGCCTCATGCCACGCCCCCGCAAGTCCGCCAGCACCGCCGCCCCCGGCGGCAAACGCCCCATCGCGCAATACACGCACGAAAAGGAATCGCGCGTGAACAACCCGCCCGTGGGCCTCGTGGATGCCGCCAGCGATTCCAACGCAGCGAAGTCCAAGACCTACGCCTACGATCCGCATCTCGATCCGCAGTTGCAGTGGGCGGGCAAGACCGAGCGCACCAGCTTCGAGGTGCCCACCGTATCGCTGCATGTGCATGAGCGCATCGACCCGCGCTCGATCCTCGAGGCCGTGCGCAAGAAGAACGGCAGCAACTACGAACAGCTCTCGCTGTGGAACGACGCAGCCCAGAACCCGCCGCTGCGGGACGCCATCGAATTCTATCAGCACCGCCACGGCTGGACCAACCGCCTCACCGCCGGCGACTCGCTGCTCGTAATGAACTCGCTGCTAGAAAAGGAAGGCATGGCCGGCAAGGTGCAAATGCTCTATTGTGATCCGCCCTACGGCATCCGCTACGGCAGCAATTTCCAACCCTTCGTCAACAAACGCGATGTCAAGGACGGCAAGGATGAGGACCTCACCTCCGAGCCGGAAATGATCAAGGCCTTCCGCGATACCTGGGAACTGGGCCTCCACTCGTATCTGTCCTACCTGAGGGACCGACTTCTGTTAGCACGCGAGCTGCTAACGGAAAGCGGCAGCGCGTTCGTGCAGATCAGCGATGAGAACGTGCATCATGTGAGGGAAATTATGGATGAGGTGTTCGGGGCGGGAAATTTCGTTTCCCAGATTTCCTTCACGAAGACAGGCAGCTTGGCGTCGGGAAAGCTGGCATCAGTGTGTGATTACCTCATTCTCTACGCGAAGGATGCGGCCAAACAGAAGTTTCGGCAGATCTACGAGTCAAAAGACGATGTTGGGATTGCTAGCTCCTATTCGTGGATTGATCAGCCTGATGGCACTCGCCGCGCCCTCAGCAGTGCTGAGAAACGAGAACGGTCTTTGCTCGAAGCTGGAACTCGATTTTATCAACCTACCAGTCTTGTCTCAACCGGCGCGACAGACTCGGGCTCATTCGTCTATAAATTTGGAAACAAGGACTTTAGGCCGCCGCCAAACTCCCATTGGAAGACGACAAAGGCTGGACTCGATAGGCTAGTGGCAGCCAATCGAATCGTCGCTACCACCAACAGTCTGCGTTATGTCCGCTATCTGAACGATTTCGAGTATGCTCCAATCGTGAACACATGGACTGGGTTTGGTCTCGGCAGTTTCACGGATGATCAGGTATTCGTTGTTCAGACTTCCCCACGTGCCTTGACGCGCTGCCTCCTGATGACCACGGATCCCGGCGATCTCGTGCTGGACATCACCTGTGGCAGTGGCACGACGGCGATGGTGGCGGAGCAGTGGGGGCGACGGTGGATGACTTGCGACACCTCGCGCGTGGCGCTCACACTGGCGAAGCAGCGGCTCATGACCAGCGTCTTCGACTACTATCAGCTCGCCCATCCGGCCGAAGGCGTGGGCAGTGGATTTCTCTACAAGAAGGTGCCGCACGTCACGCTCAAGAGCATCGCCAACAACGAGCCGCCCGCCGAGGAAACACTCTATGACCAGCCGCTAACGGATTCGAAGAAAGTCCGCGTGTGCGGACCCTTCACCGTGGAGGCGGTGCCGGCTCCGGTGGTGAATCCTGTAGCGGCGGTCTGTGACCGTCGCACTTCGGACGTCGATCATGCAGACGACGCTCACAGAGCGCCGCTACAGGCGGACAATTCAGTGGCCCGCCAGGGTGAGACGTTGCGGCAGGAGGAATGGCGGAGCGAGTTGTTACGCACCGGCATCCGCGGCAAGAACGGGCAATATTTGATGTTCAGCCGCGTGGAACCGTTGCCGGGCACGCGCTGGCTGCATGCGGAAGGGGAGACGCGCCCGGATGATCGCGGTGGTGCGCGTGTTAGGGAACAATCGCCCGCGGAGGCAAAAGGCCACAAGCGCGTGGTCATCAGCTTCGGCCCGGCGCACGCACCGCTGGAACAACGGCAGGTCGAGCAGGCACTCGAAGAAGCCAGTCATCTTGTTCCCAAGCCATCGTTGGTGGTTTTCGCCGCCTTCCAGTTCGATCCGGAAGCCGCCAAGGACATCGACGAAACCCGCTGGCCGGGCGTCACCCTGGTCAAGGCGCATATGAACGCCGACATGCTGACGGATGATTTGAAGAAGAAGCGTGCCAGCAACGAGAGTTTCTGGATGGTCGGCCAGCCGGATGTGCATCTGCGCCAGATCATGAAGGGCGACGACTCAGGCCTTTGGGAGTGCGAGGTGTTAGGTTTCGACTACTTCAACCCCAAAACCGGTGAAATCGAAAGCGGCGGCCCGGACCGCATCGCCGTCTGGATGTTGGACACCGACTACGACGGCCGCAGCCTGTTCCCCCGCCAGGTCTTCTTCCCGATGGCCGGTGAAAAAGAAGGCTGGGCCAGACTGGCGAAAAACCTCAAGGCCGAGATCGACGAGGTTATGATCGAGGCCTACCGCGGCACCCTCAGCGTCCCCTTCGAACTCGGCAAGCACCGCCGCGTGGCCGTGAAGATCGTGGATGATAGAGGAATTGAGAGTTTGAAGATCATGTATGTCGTGAAACGGGAGGAGTGACCTATGCTGAAAGTTCTTGAACTGGAAAACTTCAGGGCGTTCTCGAAGCGTGTGCGCTTTGAGTTTAGGCCGATCACTGTTTTGATAGGGCGTAACAGCTCGGGAAAATCAAGCTTGCTGAAATGGCTGCAGATGGCGCGACAAAGCGTGCAAGGAGACGGCGAGCGGGAGTTTCTCACCCCTAACGGTGACCATGTGGAGCTTGGTGCCTGGAATGATCTTCGGAACCGGGTGGCAAAGTCACGGAAGCACAGGTTTGCCATCGAACTGGAGGCGAAGCTTTCGCCCCTCCAGATAAGCGCTAACGTGGAACGGCGTTTCGGAAATGGAAACCGGGGAGCAAAGGACGGAAAGAGCATGTTCTATGAGGGCACTCCGCTTTGTGTCAGTCGTGTGCGGGGGGATGTGATGTATCAATTGGAACCGTCCTTCGGCATGCAGGAGATTGTGATCACGAATCGGGATGGCGGGCGACTTTACAGCAATACGATCCGCAATCTGAAGGGCAGCAGTTTGCTCAATCCGCGCAAAGTGCCGGGTGAGGACCTGCTTATTTCGATGGCTGATGATTTGAGGTTTTTGGATCCGGCACGCAAAGTCATCGGCAACGTGAAACATCTCTCGGCACTGCGCCAGGATACGCGCGGTGTGATTGAACTGCGCACGCCGTCAGCCGGGGACGTGGGGCACGAAGGCCAGTATTGCCTTCAGCATCTGGTGTCCATCCTGACAGATGGCGCACGCAAAGGACCGGGGCAGTTGGATTTTATTCTGAGGCATTCGCGTGCCGTGCTGCATGTGGACAACCTGAAAGTCCATCGGACCGGCGAAGGTTTGGTCCTCCGACCGGAGGGCAGGAACATGGATACAAAGGCGAGCCATCGGTTGAGCGACTTCGGTTTCGGCGTGAGCCAGGCACTGCCGGTGTTTGTGCAGGGAGCCATCATGGAAGACGGCGAAGTGTTGACGGTGGAACAGCCGGAGGCGCAACTGCATCCCACAGCACAATTGGAGCTGGGCTCGTTTTTTGCCGAGCTTTGGAAGAAGCGAGGTGTGGCATCAATCATCGAGAGCCACAGCGGGAACGTTCTCCTGCGTCTCAAACACCTTGTGAGAAAAGGTGATCTGTCGCCGGATGATGTCGGCGTGTGCTATGTGCTACCGGTGAATGGAACCACGGAGGTGCGCAATCTCCGGATGAAGGCCGATGGCGATCTGGAGGACGGACTGGAGATGGAATTCTTCGGTGCCGATGTGTTTGAAGCCATCGAGGTCAACGCATTACCCAAGCCAAGGAAGTAGAGTGCCATGCGCGACGATACAGTTGTCATCGATACCAATGTCTTCGAGCACTGGTTCAACCCGGAGTGGAATGCAGACGGACACATCAACCGGCTGCTGGATGGCCTGGTTCTCCAACGACGGCGACTGTGCGTGGATGGCTGGGGCGGAACCAAGCGACAAGGTTTTCGTCTATGTGGCGTGTGCTGCCGACTCAATGTTGATTTCCAACAACCACACACACATCAACAATCACGCGAAGAGCTTGAAGAAATGTGCCAAGACGCACATGGGAACAACGCCGGGGATTCTCGATTCAAAGGAGGCTGCGGCCACGCTACCATGACTAACAAACCATCCCATCTGATTCTCAACTCGCCCTTCGAGGAGCCGCGGCGCTACTGGGAGTTTGTGCGGGAGACCTTGAGTTTCCGCATTGCCGAGGGGCGGCGGAAGGCGGGTTATGTGATGGCGACACCGGGAGCGAAGGGCTTCGAGGATCCAGGGCAGTTCAATGAGATCGCGCTGGTGAACCAGATCCGGCCGCGGGTGCTGGCCTGGAGCGCGGCGGGATGGCCGGGCGTGACCGGCATGACAAGGCGTCTGCTAGAACACTGGTACGATGCCACCACACGCGATGGCCGGCGGTTTTTCTTCTGCCAACTTGAAGCGGTGGAGACTTTGATTTGGTTTCAGGAGTCCGATCCCGCCGAGCGGGTGGGTTTGATTATCCCAAGCGATGGCGGCGATTGGGAACGGCTGTGCTGCAAGATGGCGACGGGCACGGGCAAGACACTGGTGATGGCGATGATTCTGGCCTGGCAGTTCCTCAATAAGGCGAGCTATCCGCAGGACTCGCGGTATGCCAGGCATGCGCTGATCATGGCACCCGGGATCACGGTGCGGTCACGCCTCGAAGTGTTGGTGCCCGATTCGGACGGGAACTACTACGAGCTTTTTCAAATCGTGCCGGGTCCGCTGATGGAGATGCTGAGGCAGGGTAAGGTTCTCATTCGCAACTGGCAGGCGCTGGCGTGGGACAGTCCGGACAAGATTGCGAAACGGCGCAGTGTGGACAAGCGTGGCGCCAAGAGCGATGATGCGTATTGCCGTGAAGTGCTCGGCGAACTGGCGGCACACAAGAAGCTGTTAGTTCTGAACGATGAGGCGCATCATGCGTGGAGGATACCGGCGGAGTTCAAGGGTAAGCGGGAGGACAAGGAACTCTTTGCCGAAGCCACGGTGTGGGTCGGTGGCTTGGATCGCATCCATCGCGCCCGTGGCATCGCCCGGTGTTATGACTTTTCCGCCACACCTTTTGCGCCTAGCGGAAAGCAGTCGTATGAGGAAGCCCTGTTTGGTTGGATCGTGAGTGACTTCGGCTTGAACGACGCCATTGAATCCGGGTTGGTGAAGACGCCGCGGGTGGTGGTGAGGGACGATTCGGGTCAATACTCCCATGACTATAAGAGCCGTTTGTTCCATATCTACGCGGATCCGGACGTGAATGCGGACATCACGCGGGCCGCCGAACCACAAGAGCCGCTGCCCAGCCTCATCACGAATGCCTACTATCTGTTAGGGAAGGACTGGCTGGAGACAAAGAAGCTGTGGGAAGAGGCGGGAGCACCGACGCCGCCGGTGATGATCACGGTGGCAAACCGCACCGAGACGGCGGCGCGTATCAAGTTCGCCTTTGATCGGAAGAAAATCCTGATCGATGAACTCTGTGATGCGGATCGAACGCTGCACATCGACTCCAAAGTGCTGCGTGAAGCCGAAGCTGCGGAGGACGTGGAGATGCCGGAGGACAAGCCGGCCGACGATGGCGACGATGATGTGGTTGCGACGCCCAAGCTCACCAAAAAACAACAGGCACAACTCTTGCGGCGCACGGTCGATAGTGTGGGACAGCCCGGCAAGGAAGGTGAACGGATTCAAAACGTGATCTCGGTGGGCATGCTTTCGGAAGGATGGGATGCAAAAACGGTCACCCACATCATGGGCCTGCGTGCATTCACCAGCCAACTCCTTTGTGAGCAGGTCGTGGGCCGCGGCCTGCGCCGGACGAGTTACGAACTCAATCAGGACGGCCACTTCGATGGCGAATATGTCAACATCTTTGGCATACCGTTCACCTTCCTTGCCGGGCTGTCCCACACTATCGACCGTGCGCCGCAAGAGTTGTGCCTGTTGTTTTTTGGTGAGCTGGCCCAGCGTGATCCGAATTGACCGTGAATACCACCCGCACCTCGAGATCGACTTCAGGAAAATGAAGCCGTTGGTGCTGGACGCCTACAAGACGGTGCAGCAAGCAGGCCTGGCACCGATGGTCGCAGGCAAGCCGAATCTCGATCAGGTGACGGATGTGGCCTTGGATGAGTTTGCCAAAAAGCTCCGCCGGCAACGCCTTGTGTTCGAAGCGGTGCGGGATCTCTTTGACCAACTGAAGCCTGCATGGAAAGGAGCGAAGGAGGCCTTGATCGGTCAGTTGATTGCGTTGACCGAGCGCTATCTGAACAGTGGGCTGGTTCAGGTGGACCCGCCGCTGTTCTATCAGGATCCGTTGCGCCAACGCGTTATTTACACACTTAACCTGAGTAAAATCGTTCGTCATCTTTACAAGGAGATTCAGTGCGCCAACACGCAGCGGATCGCTGCTGTGTTGGATCATCGGCAGCCCATCCGACGGGCCAGCGAAATGCTCCCGTGGTACACGACAAGGCCGTGTTTCAAGACGACCAGAACCGTTGTGAATGTGGTGGTGCTTGATTCAACGTGGGAAGCCAGCGAGGCCTATCATCTGGAACACAGCGACAAGGTGCTGGCATGGGTGAAAAACGACCACCTCGGCTTCGATATTTACTATCAGTTTGACGGCGTGCTGCGGAAGTACCGTCCCGATCACTTGGTCCGGCTTGTCGATGGAACGCGACTCATCCTTGAGACCAAGGGACGAGTGGACGATGAGGCACTGGCGAAGAAGGCGGCAGCAGATGAGTGGGTGGGGGCCGTGAATGCGACCGGGCAGTTCGGTCAATGGCGGTATGCGATGTGTGACAAGCCGCAGCGAGTGTTGGATGCCCTGTAGAAGGTGGCGGCAGTGCATGCGAGTGGCATCGGTAATGCACGTCAATTGGCAGATGGATTTTCCAGAAGGGACGCGGCTTGCGATACGATGCCGCAATGCCTGGGGCAACATGCTGATCTTTATGCACCATTCCCGGAGTGATTCGAGTTGTCCAGGGGTCGGGAGTTCCATCGCATGCTCCGATCTACCGAAACATCTGCGTGTCCGATCGGACATCAGGATGTCCAGGTGGTTTCCTCGCCTTCGTTCGTGACAATCCCGCCGTGACCGTCACACTTCGTCCATTCAAAACAGCCTGCACCCCATGACCAACACCAGCATATTCACCACACCCACCGGCAAGAGCTATGCCGTCACGTTTGCGCTCGTCAGTTCGTTATTCCTCCTCTGGGGGGTCTGCAATGGCATGATCGACGTGATGGACAAGCACTTCCAGAATGAATTGCATCTCACGCTGGCCCAATCCGCCTGGGTGCAGTTCGCGCACTACCTCGGTTATTTCCTGATGGCCATACCCGCCGGTTGGTTTGCCAGCAAATTCGGTTACAAGGGCGGGATCATCGCCGGTCTGCTGATGGTGGCCATCGGCGGGTTCTGGTTCCTCCCCGCCTCGAAAATCGCCACATTCCCGGCATTTCTGTTAGGTGTTTGCGTGTTTGCCTCCGGTCTCACCTTTCTGGAAACCGTCGCCAATCCGTACACCACCGTGCTCGGTCCGAAACAATTCGCCGCCACCCGCATCAACCTCGCCCAATCCTGCAATGGTGTGGGATGGATCTTCGGTCCCATTCTCGGTGCCCAGTTTTTTTACGGCCAGGACGCCGGCGGCCA
>JAPLUJ010000152.1:8185-16486 GCA_026397695.1 Verrucomicrobiota bacterium
CGCCGCCGCGCGCTGGGCCAACTGGCTCGACGACCTGGGGATTCCTTATGCCGTGATCGGCGGCTTCGTGCTGGTGCTGGCGATCATTTTCTCGCTGTGCAAACTGCCGGACATCAAGTCGCAGGATGAATTCCACCTCGATGACGACAGTCCGGCCGGCAATTTGCCGGTGGCCCATCGCGGCGTGGCATTCGGATTCATCTGGTTGAACATCGTCGTGCTCTCGGTGGCCGTCGGCATGATATGTTCCGCCAGCACCACCTTCCCCTCGGTGAGCCAGGCGCTCTACCTAACGGAATATCAGGTGCTGTGGTCATCCTCCGGGATTTTGTTAGCCATCGGCACTCTCGTCTTCGTGCTGAAAAACGCGTGTATCTCCAACCACAGCATCTGGACCCACCCGCACTTCTCCGGCGCCACCTTGGCCCAGTTCTTCTACGTCGCCGCCCAATGCAGCATCTTCGCCTATTTCATCAATTACATGACCTCACAGATCCCGCCCGTGCCGGACGCATGGAAAGCAGGCTGGTTTGTCAACTGGTTCGAAATCCACAAGAACGGCATGATGGGGCTGAGTGACAAGGGAGCCTCCACGCTCGCGTCGTTGGCCTTTGGTTTCTTCCTGGCAGGGCGGGTCATCGGTGCCTGGTTGTTGAAGAAATTCCCCGCCCACATGGTGCTCGCCACCTTTGCCTGCCTCGCCGGATTGTGCAGTCTGCTGGTCTTGTTCAAATTCGGCTGGCTCTCGGCCATCGCCCTCTTCCTCATCTACTTTTTCATGTCCATCATGTTTCCGACGATTTTCTCGCTCGGCATTTATGGTCTCGGCGGCCGCGCCACAAAGGCTTCGTCCTTCATCGTCATGGCCATCATGGGCGGTGCCATCATGCCCAAACTCATGGGCCACATCGCCGACAACCACGGCATGTCCGCTGGCTTCATCGTGCCGCTGGCCTGCTTCATTCTGGTAGGTTGTTATGGCTTTTTCTGGAGCCGACTGAGCGGCTCGGAAGGCGTCACCGGCAGCAGCATGGCAAAGAATCCCCCATGACCGCCGCCGCCGCCGGATTTTCGATGCCGCCAGAATGGGCACCGCAGGCTGCGGTCTGGCTGTCGTGGCCGGTCGATGATGCGCGCCATTGGGGCGGCGCGAAACATGCCACGATGTGGGCGAAGTTCGCGGAAATCGCGGCCGCCATCACCCGCCACGAAACCGTTAGAATAAACGCGCCGGGCACCCGTCACGCGGCCATCGCGGCGGCCTGCAACCGGGCCAAGGCCGTGCCCGAGCGCCTGGAACTTTTCGATCACCCTAACAACGACGTCTGGTGTCGCGATCACGGACCGATTTTCGTGCAACACCCCGCCACCGGTGAAGTGGCCGTGACCGACTGGGAATTCAATGCCTGGGGCGGAAAATTCCCGCCTTGGGATCTGGACAACGCCATCCCCGGCCGCATCGCCAAGGCGCTCGGCCAGCGGGTATTCAAGGGTGGCATGATCCTCGAAGGCGGCGCGATCGAAATCAACGGGGCCGGCCAACTGCTCACCACCGAAGCCGTATTGCTCAATCCTAACAGAAACCCACGGCTCGACCGTGCCGCTATCGAACAACTCCTGCGCGACGGCCTCGGCGTCCGGGATATTCTCTGGCTCCATGAGGGCATCGCGGGCGACGATACCGACGGCCACATCGACGACCTCGCGCGTTTCACCGATCCGCAGACAATCCTCGCCTGTGTCGAGCGCGATCCCGCGTCGCCGAACCGGCGGGTGCTGGCGGACAACCTCGCACGCTTGCGATCCTTCCCAGCACCTAACGGAAATCCCTTCGCAGTGGTGGCAATCCCGCTGCCGCAATCCTGCGAAGTACCCGCTTGGCGGCTGCCGGTGCTGCCGGCCTCCTATGTCAATTTCCTGATCGTCAACGGCGGCGTGCTGGTCCCCACCTTCCGCCAGAAAACAAACGACTCGCGTGCGCTTGGCATCATCCGCGAGATGTTTCCCGGCCGGGACATCACCGGCATCGATTGCCTCGATCTCGTCGAGGAGGGTGGCTCGCTGCACTGCATTTCCCAACAGCAACCCTGTGGCGGGCGATGACCGGAACGCGTTCCTGTTGACATGCCATCCCTAAGCATCCATGCTCGATCCCCAACCACCATGAACCGCAGAACCTCCCTACGTATCTCCCTCTTGCCCCTCATCGGGCTGTCCCTGTTATCCATGGCACCGGCAAGTCCGGCTGCCGCAGCCCCGCAGAAGATCAAGGTGCTGTTAGTTACCGGCGACGATGTCGGTGCGCATCCGTGGTTTGAAGTCTCGCAAGCCATCCGCGAAACCCTGCTGGCCACCGGCAAGTTCGACGTCAGGGTGTGCGAGGATCCGGGGATCTTCGAAGCGGCCGCTGTTCTCAAATCCTACGATGTGGTGTTTCTGCACTATTATAACGCCAAGAGTCCCACCCTCACCGACACCGCCAAACAGAATCTGCTAGATCATGTCAAGAGCGGCAAAGGGATTTGCATTTCGCACCTCACCAGCGCGTCGTTCAAGGAGTGGGGCGACTATCAGAAGCTCTGCGGCCGCTATTGGGTGATGGGCAAGTCCGGACACG
The DNA here is from genome assembly GCA_026397695.1 of Verrucomicrobiota bacterium. Classification (GTDB taxonomy): domain Bacteria; phylum Verrucomicrobiota; class Verrucomicrobiia; order Verrucomicrobiales; family Akkermansiaceae; genus Luteolibacter. Next base: position 10,803 of record JAPLUJ010000152.1, read on the forward strand.
GCCCGCGCAGCATTTTCAAAGCGCAGATCGCCGACAAGGATCATCCGATCACCAAGGGTTTGGAGGATTTTGAAACCGACGATGAACTCTACGGCAAGCTGTTAGGTGACACACCCATTCACGCTTTGGTGACCGCCAAGTCGGATTGGAGCAAGGCTGAGGAACCGCTCGCGTTCACTTTGGAGTGCGGCAAGGGACGCGTGTTCCATGAAACGTTTGGCCACGATGGCAAGGCCATCAAGACGCCCACCGTCGCGAAACTTATCCAACGCGGAACCGAGTGGGCGGCCACCGGCAAAGTCGAGTAATACGACCTTGCTGGTTTTAATTGATGCTTCAGAAGTCGCCGCGCATGATACAACTCTGGTGCAACGGCCAATGGCTAGAGGTCCGCGATTTCACCGCATCCCCAACCGATCGCGGGCTGACACTGGGATTGGGTTTGTTTGAAACCCTGCTGGCCTTGGACGGCGCGCCGGTCTTCGCTGAACGCCACTTGGCACGCCTGCGCAACGCCTGCGAGCGTCTCGGCTGGCAACCGGAGCTGCCGGATCTGCGGGAAATCATGGTGCAGTTGCTCCACCGCAACGATCTCACCACCGGCCGGGCGAAAATCCGCCTCGCCATCACCGGCGGCAGCGGACCGTTAGACGATCTCACGTTAGGCGCGGACCACCGGGTCTGGATGACTGCGATGCCGCTGGCGGTCCCCTCCCCTGCGACGACCGCGAACCTTTCGCCATGGGTGAGAAACGAACGTTCGCCGTTAGCCGGATTGAAGTGCGCCGCGTATGCGGAAAATCTCATCGCGCTGGAGCACGCGGCACGCCTTGGCTTCGAGGAAACCGTGTTCCTCAACACTGCGGGACGTCTCTGCGAGGCCGCCACCTCTAACATTTTTGTCGTGAAAAACGGCGGACTTCTCACCCCCTCGCCCGCCTCCGGCTGCCTGCCGGGAATCACCCGGGAAGTCGTGCTCGAACTAGCGGATCGATTGCGCATCCCCTGTCAGGCATGCGATCTAACAACCAGCGACCTGCATGCCGCCGACGAGTTGTTTCTCACGTCATCGATCCGCGGTCCGATTGAGGTCTCGCGCTTTGAGGAGCGGACATTCCCACCGGGAAAAATCACCCATGCCCTGCGCGAGGCCTGGACCGCGGCCACCGGTTTCTAACCTCCGGTGTCCGGCCACCGACCCCCGATCACTTCCTTATCCCCCATAACTTCTAACAAGACAACCCGCCGCCTCACCCACTCCAAGGCATGCGCGTCAACTAAGGGGATGAGTCATGCGAGCGATGTCGACGCTTGCTGAAAACTTGGTCGCGCGCATTGGAAGTAATCGCCACCGGCGCCGGGTGGGTCAGCCGGCGTTCGGCGCTGATGGCGTAGAATTGCACGGCACAACCCTTGGCCTGTCCGATGATCTGGAACCCGTAGCGTGTGGCCGCTTCCTTCACTGCCACCTGCGGCAATGGGAAGCATCCAAGCCCGTCGGCCGCCGCCACCTTCATGAGCGCCGCATCGTCGTATTCAGCCACCACGCGGGGGTAGATGCCGAGTTCCTGAAACCACTTCTCGAGAGTTCTGCGCAGCGCGGTGCCAACCGTGGGCAGCAACATGGGCGCATCGTGCAGGGAACGCGGGAACTGCCGCCGCAACTTCAGCGCCAGCTTGCGCTCGGCACAAATAATCACCCCGCTTTCTCCTAACAAATGATTGAACGTCTTCATCGCCAGGGAACTCGGCGCCGGTTCGTCGGCCAGCACGATGTCGAGGCGGTATACCCCTAATTGGGCGAGCAGGTCTGATGTCTTGTTTTCCTGGCACACCACCTGAACCGGCTGGCTCAGACTGAAAACAGGCTTGATGATTTCATGGCTCACCAGCTTTGGCAAAAAATTGCAGATGCCAATGTTGACGCGTAGCGGGCGGGCGGTCGGCCGTTGCTTCACCGAGTGCATGAAATCCTCGCCCAGCGCAAAAATCTCCTCGGCGTAACTGAACGCCAAGTGCCCCGTCTCGGTGAGCATGAGACCGCGTGAACTGCGGTGGAACAGCTTCTCGCCAAGCACCCCCTCCAACACGGCAATCTGCGCCGAAATGGTGGGTTGCGACACGTGCAGTTCCTCCGCCGCCTTACGCAGTCCGCCTTCCCGCGCGACCATCCAGAAATAGCGCAAATGATGATAATTCAGGAATTCCATGCGCTGATTGTATTAGGTTTAAACTAAGGATACAACCAGAAAATCGTAATTGTCTAATCGATGGGGACCGGCCAATAGTCCGTCCGATGCAAGCAGTCGCACCCATGAGATGTTCAGCTTGCCGGGAAATCGACCCTGGCGAGACGGCACCGACGGACTGAGACCATCAAGCAGGCCATGTGCCCCGCAACCCCAACATCAATAAAACAATAACATCGCCATGTCAGCCGCGCCCACCAGCCACCCCGAACTCCTCGCTTGGGTTGAGGAAGCCATCCAACTCTGCCAACCTGCCGCAGTCCACTGGTGCGACGGCTCGCAACCGGAGTACGACGCGCTCTGCGACCTCATGGTCCAGGGCGGAACCTTCACCAAACTCGATGAGAAGCTCCGGCCGGGCTGCTTCCTGGCCCGCTCCCATCCCAGCGACGTGGCCCGCGTGGAGGACCGGACTTACATCTGCTCCCGCAACAAGGACGCGGCCGGCCCCACTAACAACTGGGCCGATCCGGTCGAGATGAAGCAGAAGCTGCAGGGCCTGTTCAGCGGATGCATGCATGGCCGCACGCTCTATGTCATCCCGTTCGCGATGGGACCACTCAATTCACCGCTGTGCAAAATTGGCATCGAAATCACCGACTCGCCATATGTGGTCGTGAACATGCGCATCATGACCCGCATGGGCCGGGATGTGTTAGAGAAACTCGGTGCGGACGGCGCGTTCATCCCCTGCCTGCACTCGGTGGGAGCGCCACTTGCAGCCGGCCAAGCGGACGTGCCGTGGCCCTGTGAACCGGATGTGTCGCGCAAGCACATCGTCCATTTCCCGGAGGAATTCTCTATCTGGTCCTACGGTTCCGGATACGGCGGCAACGCGCTCCTCGGCAAGAAGTGTCTGGCGTTGCGCATCGCCTCGTCGGTGGCACGCAAGGAAGGCTGGCTCGCGGAACACATGCTGATCCTTGGCCTGACTTCGCCCCAAGGGAAGAAATACTACGTCGCGGCGGCGTTTCCGAGCGCTTGCGGCAAGACCAATCTTGCCATGATGCAACCGGCTCTACCGGGGTGGAAACTCACCTGTCTGGGCGACGACATCGCGTGGATCCGCCTGGACGCCGATGGCCGCCTGTATGCGATGAACCCGGAAACCGGTTTCTTCGGCGTGGCTCCCGGCACATCTAACAAGTCGAATCCGAACGCAATGGCGGCGGCGGCCCGCAACAGTATTTTCACCAACGTCGTGCTCCGACCCGAAGGCGATGTGTGGTGGGAAGATATGGGTGTGACGCCACCAGAGCATGGCATTGACTGGCAAGGCAAGGAGTGGACGCCTGCTTGTGATCGCGTTGGCGCACACCCGAACTCCCGCTTCACCGCGCCGGCCGCGCAATGTCCGGTGATTGACCCGGACTGGGAAAACCCCGCAGGCGTGCCGCTCTCCGCCATTCTCTTTGGCGGTCGCCGGGCCTCCACCATCCCGTTGGTCAACGAGGCCTTCAATTGGGAACACGGCGTATTCATGGGTTCAGCGGCCGGTTCGGAAACCACCGCCGCAGCCATCGGCCTGGCGGCCGGTGTGCGCCGCGACCCCTTCGCCATGCTGCCATTCTGCGGCTATCACATGGGCGATTATCTGGCGCACTGGGTGGCGCTGGCCCAGCGCACCGACCGCGCCAAGCTGCCACGCATGTTCTTCGTGAACTGGTTCCGCAAGAGCGCCGACAAGCGCTGGATGTGGCCGGGATTCGGCGAAAATATCCGTGTGCTCAAATGGATTTGCGAACGTATCGAAGGCACTGGCCAAGCTATGGATACACCCATCGGCCGTTTGCCCGCGCCCGGCGCGCTCGACGTGGCCGGACTCAACGTCAGCTCGGCCGACCTCGCCGAACTGCTGGCGGTGGACATCGATGGCTGGAAAAAGGAAGCCGCCGACGTGGCCGATAACTATCAAAAGTTAGGCAGCCGGCTGCCCGCAGCGCTGGAACAAGAACTCCGCGACTTGGGCGTGCGCCTGAGTGCCGCCACGTCGCCATCCTAACATAACATTACCCAAAGAGTTGGGATGAATTTCATGAACCCACCCCTGTTAAACTCCACGGTGCCGGAACTGCCCCTCCTCGGACGAGGTAAAGTTCGGGATATATATGATCTTCAGGACGCCCTGCTCATCGTCGCCACGGATCGCATTTCGTGCTTCGACGTGGTGCTGCCCACGCCGATCCCCGACAAAGGAACCGTGCTCACGCAGATGTCGCAGTTCTGGTTCCAGCAGACCGGGGATATCGTTAGAAATCATTTCCTGTCGATAGATCTCGAAGACGCGATCGGCCACTGGCAAAGCCTCCAACCACTCAAGGGTCGGGCCATGATCGTCAAAAAAGCCATGCCGCTGCCTATCGAAGCTGTGGTGCGGGGCTACCTGAGTGGCTCAGCCTGGAAAGAATACCAGCAATCCGGCGCGGTGTGCGGCATATCGCTGCCGCCCGGACTCCGTGAATCGGACAAACTACCCAGCCCGGTATTCACCCCCTCCACCAAGGCACCTCAAGGCCAGCACGACGAGAATATCTCGTTTGAGCGCATGGTCACGATAATAGGGCGCGACCGTGCGGAGGCTGTCCGAAACATCAGTCTGCAGCTTTATGCCGAGGCCGCAGCTTACGCCGTCAACCGCGGCATCATCATCGCCGATACCAAATTCGAGTTTGGCGTGCGCAAGGACGAACTGATACTCATTGACGAAGTGCTTACGCCGGATTCGTCCCGGTTCTGGCCGGTCGACGGATATATGCCCGGCGGGCCGCAACCCAGCTTCGACAAGCAATACGTGCGGGACTATCTGGAGTCGCTACGCTGGCCCAAGCAACTGCCCGCGCCTGAACTCCCGCCGGAAGTAGTGCGCAAGACAACAGAGAATTATCGCGAGGCTTTGACCCGCCTGACAGGACCCGTCAAGCGGGAAAACTAACATGCAAATCCAATACCAATTGCATGGCCTGGACCACCACGCAGTGACCGAGCGGCTCATTGAGCAGCACCTTAAACAATTGGACCAAATCATCCCTATCAGCACGGCGCTGGTCGTGTTGGAACACCAACCAAACGCGTCCCCGCCGTTCTGCGCATCCGTGGAGATGGCGGTGCCGGGGCCCGACATCCATGCAGCCGCCCGCGACCACACACTGGAAGCCACCGTGCTCAAGATGATCCGGCGGCTCGAAGATCAGGTCGCGGCACGCAAGCACCAGCAGGAACTCCGCCTGAAACGTCGGCAACACCCGCGCGCCGGGCCAAACCAATCGAGCCATTGATTTCCTTGACCGCCAGTTCTGCTCCTTGTTTGCAGGTAATGCCCAGGTCCGCGGCCCTACCGGACAAAGGCAGCATCCCGCCCAACTTGATGGTGTCGGCGGCAAATCCCGAGGTTACGAAAACGAAAACCAGAAACAAGGCAATAAGACTTTTTTTCAT
>JAPLUJ010000752.1 GCA_026397695.1 Verrucomicrobiota bacterium
CGACTACGTGAAAAACATGATCACCGGCGCCGCCCAAATGGACGGTGCGATCCTGGTGGTTTCCGCCGCCGACGGCCCGATGCCGCAAACGCGCGAGCATATCCTGCTGGCCCGTCAGGTCGGCGTGCCGGCCCTCGTCGTCTTCCTCAACAAGGTGGACCTTGTGGACGATGAAGAACTCCTCGAACTGGTCGAAATGGAAGTGCGTGACCTGCTTTCCGTGTACGAGTTTCCGGGTGACGAAATCCCCATCGTCAAGGGTTCCGCCAAGATGGCCATGGACGGTGACGTCGCCCAACTGGAAAATGTCCAGAAGCTCATGGATGCGGTGGATGCCTACATCCCCGAGCCCGAGCGCATCATTGACAAGCCATTCCTCATGCCAGTCGAAGACGTGTTCTCGATCGAAGGTCGCGGCACCGTCTGCACCGGCCGGGTCGAACGCGGCATCATCAAGAAAATGGAAGAAGTCGAAATCGTCGGCATCCGCGACACCCAGAAAACCACCTGCACCGACATCGAAATGTTCCGCAAACTGCTCGACGAAGGCCGCGCTGGCGACAACGTCGGCCTCCTGCTGCGCGGCATCAAGAAAACCGACGTCGAGCGCGGCCAGGTCATCGCCAAGGTCGGCTCGGTCAAGCCCCACAAGAAATTCAAGTCCGAGATTTACGTGCTGTCCAAGGAAGAAGGCGGTCGTCACACCCCGTTTTTCTCGAACTATCGTCCGCAGTTCTACTTCCGTACCACCGACGTGACCGGCAGCATCCAGCTTCCGGAAGGCGTTGAAATGGTGATGCCGGGTGACAACATCAGCTTGGAAGTCTCGCTGATCACTCCGATCGCCATGGAATCGACCATGCGCTTTGCCATTCGTGAAGGCGGTCGCACCGTGGGGGCCGGTCGAGTGGGTGAAATCCTCGACTGATCCTTTGCGAAGCGTCTTCGAATCCGCTCCTCCGGACAGGGATTCGAATGCTTGACTTCGGGGCATCCCACTCAACACGGGGTGCCCTTGATTCGCCTCAAAACGGCAGTAGTTCAATTGGTAGAGCATCGGTCTCCAAAACCGAGTGTTGGGGGTTCGAGTCCCTCCTGCCGTGCCACTTCTCATCCCAGTCTCAAAACCACCGCATTATGTTTTCAAAAATCTCATCCTTTCTAGGCGAGGTCAAAGGCGAACTCCGCAAAGCGAGTTGGCCGTGGGAATCCGACCCGAAAATCAAGGGTTTGAAGAAATACAAGGAGCTCGTGGATTCGACCGTCGTGGTGCTGATCGCGATGATCCTGCTCGCGGCGTTCGTGCAGTTCTGGGATTTCTTCCACGTGTTGATCGTGGGTTTCTTCACCAATTTCGGCCGCTGATCCGTAGCGGCACCCCCCTCATTCCTCACCGAACGACCCGCCATGTCTGAAACCAAGCCATTCCGCGACCAGTGGTACGTTGTGCAAGTGCTTTCCGGCCAAGAGGCCAAGGTCCGTGACCGAATCCAGCGCACTGCGGAAGCCGAGGACATGACCGACGCCATCCGCGAGGTGCTCGTCCCGACCGAAATGGTTTCCGAAATCCGCCGCGGTAAAAAAACCGAAACCAAGAAAAAATTCTTCCCGGGATATATCATCGTCAACATGAACCTCACCGCCGAGGACGGCCAACTCGTCGAAAAAACCTGGTTTTTCATCAAGGAGATGGACGGCGTGATTGGCTTCGCGGGCACCAAGGACCGACCCGCGCCGATGCGCCAGCGCGAAGTCGATGCGCTGCTCTCGCAGATCAAGGAGCGCGAGGAAAGTGTCCGCCCGGCGATCAGTTTCGAGGTGGGGGATACGGTCAAGGTCGCGGACGGCCCGTTCCAAAGCCAGAACGGCATTGTCGAGGAAATCGACCCGGAACGCGGGAAACTCCGCGTCTCCGTCAGCATTTTCGGGCGCAGCACACCCGTCGAACTCGAATACTGGCAGGTCGAACGCGCATGATTAATTTGTCTGATTTGTCTGGACCTGCACCTCTGAATTTCCAATCACCCTTCTCCCGAACGTAACACCCCATTCATTATGGCCAAGGAAGTCGTCAAAATCATCAAGCTCCAAATCAAAGCAGGGGCCGCCAACCCGTCACCTCCCGTAGGCCCGGCCCTCGGTCAGGCGGGCGTCAATATCATGGCATTCTGCAAGGAATTCAACGCCGCCACCCAAAGTCAGACCGGTGACGTGCTGCCGGTGGTGATTTCGGTTTACAAGGACAAGTCATTTTCCTTCATCACCAAAAAACCCCCGGCCGGCAATCTCCTCAAGAAGATCGCCGGGCTGGCGTCCGGCTCCAAGGAGGCGAACAAAATAAAGGTGGGCAAGATCACCAAGGATCAATTGATGGAGGTCGTGAAAATCAAGATGCCCGACCTCAACACCAAGGATCCCGAAGCCGCCGCACGCATCCTCGCCGGAACAGCCCGCCAGATGGGCCTGGAAATCGAAGGCATGTAACCCTCTCCGCCGGAAACTTCCCCGAAGTTTCCGGCACCCGCAGGAGGGAATCGCAATCTGCGGTTTCCGAACGAACTGCCAACCCACAACACCATGGCCAAACACCGCAGCAAACGCTATCAAAAGGCAGCCGCTCTCGTCCAAACAGGCAAGAGTTACCCGCTGACCGACGCAATCCTCACCGTGAAGCAATTCCCGGCTCCCAAGTTCATCCCCACCGTCACCCTGTCGTTCCACCTCGGCGTGGATCCTCGCAAGAGCGATCAAATGGTCCGGGGCTCGGTGTCCCTGCCCCACGGCACCGGCAAAAACGTCCGCGTGGCCGTCTTCGCCAAAGGCGCGGCCGCCGAAGCCGCAACCGCTGCCGGAGCCGAACATGTCGGCTTCGAGGACCTGATCAAACGCGTCCAGGAAGGCTTCACCGATTTTGATTCCGCCATCGCCACGCCGGATGCCATGACCGAAGTCCGTAAAATCGCCCGCATCCTCGGCCCGCGCGGCTTGATGCCCAACCCGAAAACCGGCACCGTCACCGAGGATACCGGCAAGGCCGTCCGCGAAGTCAAGGCCGGCCGCGTCGATTTCAAACTCGATAAAAACGGCAACGTGTCGGGCTCCATCGGCAAGACCACTTTCAGTCCCGAACAACTCGAGGAAAACGCCCGCGCCTTCATCGGCAGCGTGGTGCGTGCCAAACCGGCCTCGGCCAAGGGCAATTACATCCAAGCGGTAACCCTGGCTGCTTCCATGCTGCCCGGCATTCCGCTGGAAGCCGCCGTCTACTCCAAAGCCTCCACCTAACCCCGGCCCGCCTAACGACC
>JAPLUJ010000320.1 GCA_026397695.1 Verrucomicrobiota bacterium
AAGCCAGGGCGTGGCGGATGCTCTAATGGTCAATGAATCAGGCGATCCACAAGCGCCGACGCTCACAGAGCGCCGCTACATTGCTCACCCGCCTGCCAAGGTCGCCATCATCGGGTCCGGTTTCACCGGCCTGAGCGCCGCCTGGTTTCTCTATCAGCAGGGGTTCTCCTGCACGGTCATCGATGAAAACCCGGTGCCTGCCGCGACCATCCGCAGCGCCTGGCCGGACCTCCCGCCCGGCCTGCTGGATGCCGAACTCCGCCTGCTGGAACGCGCCGGAATTGAATTCCGCTGCGCGACCCGCATCGACGGGGAGGCGGCTCTCACCGCACTAACAAGTGAATTCGGCGCCATCCTGTTAGCCACCGGCCCCGCATCGCACGCTCAAGCCGCGGCCCTCGGGCTCGCGACCGACGGGCACAAACTGGCCGCCGACAAGCATACGATGATGAGTTCGCGTGACGGGGTGTTTGTGGCCGGTCGCGCCGTGCGTCCGGTCGGCCAACCGGTCGGCTCGGTGGCCGATGGCAAGGCGGTGGCGATTTGCATCCGGCAATATCTAACCGCGCAACCGGTGGCGCGCCCGCCCAAGCCTTTCAGCATTTTCATGGGCAAGGTGGTGGACGCGGAAATGCAGGATTTCATGCAGGATGCGAGTGCCGCGAAGCGCAGCGATGCCGCGGCGATGGCCGTCGATATCGACCGTGCCATCGAGGAATCCAAGCGCTGCGTCCGCTGCAATTGTGCCAAGGCGGGCACCTGCAAGCTGCGCCAACTCGCCAGCGACTACGAGATCAACCCGCAGCGCTTCAGCACCGGCGAGCGGATGCGCTTCCAATGCAACGTCGAGCACCCATTGGTGCGCTTTGAAGCGGGTAAATGCATCCGCTGCGGCAATTGCATCAAGGTCGCCGGCGAGCATCGGGATGCGCTCGGCCTCACCTTCATCGGCCGCGGTTTCAATGTGCATCTCGGCGTGCCTTTCCATGAATCGATGCGCGACGGACTGTTAGAAGCCGCCCGCGCCGCCATCGCCGCCTGCCCCACCGGGGCCTTGTCCCTGCGCGAGGATGTTGACGGGTGAAGGCACGGAGCGCGGTGGCTCGGCACGCGGTGTTGGCGCATGGCTGGCATCTTTTGCGTAGGGGTGCTTCTTGCTGTCGTGCAAACCGTGACGCGTTTATCACAAACGCAGGGTTTTCCCTGCCGCGCCATTTCGCACCCAATCCATGCGCCAGCGCTGCCCCATGGTGGGGCGCGCCCTGGGTAGTTAACTTTTCCAGCTCATCAACATTCGTTAATTTTTTTCTTGATTTGGCCGTGAAAAACCGGTCTTTTTCCAAGTGGCATGTGTCCGTTCTGGCGAAAACCCTAACGTTCCCACCAAAAATCCCTGTGATTTCCTGCACATAAGATATCCGACGCCTATCCATACCATGAAAAATCAACTCCATCTTGCTGCGGTGATGGCCATGTTATTGTCGCTGCTGCCCGCGGGCGCGCTGCCACCGGTGAAGCAAACGTTCCTGGTGCCGTTTCCTGAAGCGGACTTCCAGACGTCGCTCAAGGCGATTAACACAAGCGGCACCGCAGTGGGCAACCAGATCAAGTCCACCATCTCGATTGTGGTGCCTACCGCAGGAACGATCATCGTCTATGACCACTGGGAGGACGGGTATGAGGCGGATCCCGGCAATCCCATCCAAACCAGCACCCAAATCTGGGGTGATGGCAATCCGGCACACGGCCAACCGCCGGGTTATCCGTCTAACATCCTGCCCGCCGGTGCGGTGATCAAATTGCAGAACGTGGTCAACCTCCCCCGCAGTGCCGGGACGCTCGCCTATGACGGGCGCGACCGTATCGGCGCGACCTCCGCCATTGCCATGACCCGCGCGGCGTGGGCGGTGACTCCGGGCACGGTGCTCTGCAGTGCGACGGAGGTCTATGATACCCGGAAATGCGGTACCACCTTCAAGATTCCAGTCGGTACGAATACGAGTGCGGCGCAACTCTTCGAGTATGCCTCCCTGCACATCATCGCATCCCAGGATAATACGACCGCCCAGGTCGATATCGACGGCAACGGCACGGTCGATGTCACCAAAAACCTCAACCTCGGTGAGGCGATGTTCATCAACGGCGGCGTCAAAGCCGGGGCGACGGTCACGGCGAATAAACCCGTCCAAGTGCAGGAACTGACCGGGGACATCGGTTCGACCTATGAAAGCCGATCCTTCGCGATCCGTCCGACCAGTCTCTGGGGACCCAGCTATTTCGCGCCGGTTGGCACCACCCTGGCCTCCGAAACCCATAACATTTTCCTCTACAATCCGAACGCCGCCGCCATCACCGTCACCTACGAGACATCGAGCAGCACCGGGACTTTCAGCGTGCCGGCCAACGGCAACTATCAGTTCACGATGCCGATGAACTCCGGCGCTCATTTCTATACTGCGGGAAATGAGATGTTTTATGCGGTGGGCGCGAACGACAGTGGTGGCACGGCATCCTCTAACCAGACCCATGACTGGGGTTATGCGCTACTGCCTGATAACTTCCTCACCACCGGCATCATCGTCCCGTGGGGCCCCGGTTCGGACACCACCGGATCCAACACCAAGCCCGATGCCAATGGCAGCCCGGTGTGGATCACCCCCACCGCCAACACCACGGTCTATGTCAACTACGCCGGCAACCTCGCGCTGGGCGCCAATACCGCACCTAACGGAGCCAAATATGATGCTTCCTATGTCGTCTCCAAATGGCAGTCGATTCAGATTTACGATGCGTCCGACCGGGACATGACGGGGGCGCGGATTTTTACCACCGACGGCACCCGTGTGGCTTCCGCGTGGGGCGAGGACCCGGCCAAGGCTGGCCCCGCCAGTCCTTATCTCGACCTCGGCACCACCATCGTGCCGTTTCCCCAACCGGCCGTCATCAAGACCGCCAAGCTCGCCGTTGATGTCAATGCCAACGGCTTGATCGACGTGGGCGATACGCTGGAATACACCATCCGGGTTTCTAACGAAGGTGTGGTCGATCTCGACAACACCATCGTGCTCGACGCGCTGCCAACCAGCGTGACCTATGTGGTGGGAAGCACCTTTGTGAATGGTCTGGCAGCGGACGACAACGCGCTGCCAGCCACCAGGTTTCCGGTCGATGAAGCGGGCTACACGCTGGATTCCATTCCGCCGGGGACATACAGTGAGGTCAAATTCCGGGTCACCATCAATCCGGGTGCCACCACCATCACCAACGTGGTGAGCACTGCGGCTGGCGGCCAGTCATTTGTGTCATCCACGACGACGACGGTGAATTCAGCAGTGACGCCGCCCACTGTCACGTGTGAGCAATCCCACCACCGGGGATCTGGAGACGGTTGTTCTAACGGAAACCGGGGTCAATACCGGGATCTTCACCAGCAGCGCGCCGCTGCCGTCGTCCACCACGGCGGGTTCCGGCCTGCAAGATGGCACCCTCTACGCCCTGGCGGGCAACGGCCTGGTCGCGAGTTATACCAACTCCGTCACCGGCCTGAGTTGCACCGCCAACGCCTCCATCATCGCGGCCACTCCGGTCAAAAAACTCTATCTGAGCGACCCGAGCCAGGCCTTGGACCGCGTGGATCCGGTGGCGGCCGGAGATGTGACCACCGCCACGACTGCCAGCCTGTCCGGTGCGGGCGGCTGGCAGTACAAGAAGCAGCTCACGTTCAACAACGGCAGCCGGGCCGAAAACCTGGTGAACTTCCCGGTCCTGGTCCATCTGACCAGCGCCAACTTCGATTTTGCCAAGGCGCAGAGCAACGGGCAGGACATCCGCTTCTATGATGCCGACGGGACTACGGCCCTGAGCTACCAGATCGAGTCATGGAACTCCGCTGGTCAGGAAGCGTTCATCTGGGTGAAGGTCCCTCAGATTGACGCATCCTCGACGACCGACAGCATTTGGATGCAATATGGCAATTCCAGCGCGAGCGACGGCCAGAGTGCCACGGTGGTCTGGAACAATGGCTACCGGGCTGTCTGGCACATGAACGAAATATCCGGAACCACCATCGCCGATTCGACCGGTAATAGCTGGGGTGGAACGCCCACCAGCGTGACGCTCAATGCCACCGGCCAGGTGGATGGCGGCGACACTTACACGGGCAGTTCATATACCACCCTGCCCTCGGGCTATATCGTGCCCACCGGCAGCACAACCTGGACATTCGAATCCTGGATTTATCTGGACGCGGCAGTGGCCAACTATGATCGGGTTTTCCAACAGTATAATAGCGGGAGTACATCCTTCGAGTTATATTATCATACCGGGAAGATCGAAGTGGTGCCCAACACGTCCGGTGCGAGTGCCGCCGATCCCACCGCTGCCGTTTCCCTCAGCTCCGGGCAGTGGCACCACTTAGTTTGGACCAGAAACGGCGCTACCGATACGCTCTACCTCAACGGTGCCGCCTCCAGCACCACCGTTTCCGGGACAAACCTCGGTTTTGCCGGCAACTACATCGGCGCCCGCAACACGACCCAGAATCTGTTTAACGGCAGACTGGATGAAATGCGCATCTCCTCGGTGGTGCGAAGCGCCAACTGGATTGCGGCGCAATACAGCTCGATGAACAACACGTTTGTGACCTTCGGCAGCCAACAAAACATAGCTTCGGGAGGCAGCACCGCCACCTTCACCCAGTCACCGGCGATGGCCAAGGCATTCACCATTCCGGCGAGTGGGACCATTGGGCTGACCGCCTATCTATCCGGGGTCACCGGCTCGATGCCCGGTTCTCCTGCGGTGACCGCCACGCTCAAGAAGGGCACCACCTACGCGGCTGCCACGACGTTCGCCACACTTTCGAGCCCGACCTACAGCGCCGGTGCCGGAACACTCACTTGGAGCGGATCGCCAGCCGCAGCAACCACCGTGGCGATCGGCGAGTTCATCTATCTCGACATTACCAACAACCAGAGCGGGGTGAGCTTCGCGGTGGCTTATGACAGTTCCACCAAGCCGTCCGCCATCAGCCTGCCGACCAGCACCGTCATCACGGTGGATGCCTTCGGCATTTTTGACGCGCCGTATCCGGGTGGCACACAGGTCAGCAGCGTGAACAATGGCCAGCAAGCATATATCCGGGCAACCGCCAGCGATCCGTTCGGGGCCTATGACATCACCAGCCTCGATGTCACAATCACCAATCCGTCGGCCGGCACTGCGACAGTTAATCTAACATCCACGGTGGCAAGCACCAGCAGCAGCAAGACCTTCGAATACCCGTGGACCTCGGGCCCGGGCCTCGGCGGATATTCGATCACGGCGAAAGCCAACGAAGGCACCGAGGGGATCAACGCGACCGCCACCACGCCGCTGCAGGTGGCGCAGCAAGACCTCGGCACGCCGAGCATCACCACCTTCACGGACTCCGCCGGCAATCCCGTCACCAGTTATACCACCAGCGGCCCGGCCTACGTGCAGGTGATCGACGGCGACAAGAACACCGATCCCTTGACGGTGCAGACGATCACCGCAGCGGCCCGATCACGGTGAACACGGGCACGGTCACCCAAGACAACAACGTGCTTAACATCGTCGCCGGCTCCAGCCTGCTGGTGACTTATATCGATGCGGTGGATCCCACCGACACCTCCTCCGCCAATGCGGTCATTGCCACTGCCGCCACTTCCAGCGTGAGCATATATAAGTCGCTGGTCATTCCGGCGTCCGGCAAGGCGCTGCTCAATGATGCAATCAGTTATAACATCCAGGTCGCCAATACCGGCAGCAACTCGCTGGCCACGGTGTCGGTCGCCGACAGTTATGACAATGCCAGGCTCCAGTATGTGGGTGCGAACATTACGCCGAATTCAACCGGCAGCGGCACCTTGAACTGGACCAACGTCGGGCCGCTGAATCCCGGGCAGATCGTCAACATCCAGGTGAATTTCACCGCGCTGGCCATTGGTACTGCGGCGAATTCGGCGAGCGCGGGCGGCACGGCCACCTCCGGACCGTCCACGGCCAATGTGACCATCGACAAGCCGAAGGTCACCGTCACCAAGACCTTGCTCACACCCGCGAGCGGCCCTGCCTACAAGGGTGACAATGTCACGTTCCGCATCGTGGTGCAGAACACCGGCACCACCTCGATCACCAGCTTGCCGGTATCGGATAACTTCAGCGGCAAATCGTTCACCTTTGTGTCGGCTACCCTGCCGCCGGATTCCAGCGGCAACGGGTCATTGCTGTGGAATAACATCGGCCCGCTCGCGGTGAACGCCGCCAAAACGATTGATGTCACCCTGCTGGTCAATGGCGCGGCCGCACCTGCGGATAACACGGCCGATGTCTCGTATGCGGTGGACGCGAGCGGCAATCCGCTCCCCCCGGTGAGCAGCACCGCCTCGATCACCACCAAGGCGGGAACCATTGGCACCACGATCTTCCAGGACAAGAACAACAACGGCTTGCCGGACGCGGGTGAGGGGATCTCTAACGTAACCGTATTCGCGGACCTCAACAACAACGGCGTGCGGGATGCGGGCGAGCCCTTCGCAGTCACCGACTCAACCGGCACCTATCAACTCTACAACCTGGCGCTGGGCACTTACACGGTGGTGGTTGACACGTCCACCTTGCCAGCTTACCTCAACAAGCCCGTAGCCGATCCGGATGCCGTCAAGGATAACCAAACTTCCGTCACCCTGAGCGCGCTGGCTTTGGATAACATTACGAGCAATTTCGGTTATCAATACCCTGGTCTGAGCGGCAATGTGTATGACGATGCCAACGGAATGACCGACAGCACGGTCAATGGCACGGGGACCAACGCGGGCGCCACACTCTATGCGAACCTGGTCAATGGCAGCAACAAGGTCGTGCCACCGGGGAATACCTCGGCAGTGGTGCGGGGAATGACGGCACAGTGGATGGCATCCTTGCGGTGACCGTGAGTGCCAGCGATGTAAGTAACGCGAACTTTGGCATCGATCAGCGGCCGGTACCCAACGCGGTGTCATCCTCGCCTAACAATCCAGGCGGTACTACCCAGGTGGTCGTGCCCGCGCTCAGCGGCACCGATCCGGAGGGCAGTCCGGTGACCACCATGATCATCAAGACGTTACCGACCAACGGCATCTTGTATTATAACGGTATCGCGGTCGTTGCAGGACAGACTATCACCAATTACGACCCTTCACTGCTGACGGTAGATCCTGTGGGAAATGGTGCGACCACGGTGGTTTTCAACTATGCAGTGGTGGACGCCGCGGGGGTGGAATCATCCTCCACGGCTCCCGTTACCCTGTCGTTCATTCCTCTCAGCGGGAATATCAGCATTGCCGGCAATGTCTATGACGATGCCAACGGGCTGCTAGGCACCCCGGTCAATACCGTGGACGGCACCGGTACCAATGCGGGCGGATTGCTATTCGCCAACCTGATCAACAGTTCCAACAATGTGATGGAGGTCGTGGCGGTGGCCGCTGATGGAAGTTATAGTTTCGGGTCGGTCGCATCGAGCGCCAGCATCAGCAATTATACCGTGGTCCTGAGCACCACTGCGGGGACCGTGGGCAGCGCAAGCCCGGCGGCCGCATTACCCGCCGGTTGGGCCAATACCGGTGAATTCCTCGGCTCGGGCACGGGTAATGACGGCACGGTCAACGGCATCGTCGCAATGACGGTCAGCAACACCAATGTCGCCAACGCGAATTTCGGCATCGACCGCTTGCCGACGGCCAACGCAGTGATTGCGCCCTCGCAACCCAATCCGGGTGGTGCGAACCGGGTGGCGGTACCCGCGCTCAGCGGCACGGATCCGGAAGATGGTGTGACCAGCACGGTTGTCATCAGCACGCTGGCTACAAGCGGCACGCTGTATTACAATGGTACGGCGGTGACGCTTGGCCAAAGCATCCCCAATTTCAATGCGTCGCTGCTGACGGTCGATCCGTCCAATGGCAGTGTCACGGTGACATTCACTTATTCCGTGACCGACGCAGCGGGCAAGAGTTCGCCGCCGGCCACCGTGACGATGCCGTTCACCGGCGTGAGCGTCAGTGGCAATGTCTTTGACGATGCCAACGGTCTAACTGACAGCACGGTCAATGGCATTGGTTCCAATGCGGGTGGCACGCTCTATGCGAACCTGGTCAATGCCAGCAACAACGTTTCGCAAGTCGTCGCGGTTGCCGTGAACGGAAGCTATGTATTCCCGAGTACGGTCGCCGCAGGAACCTATACGGTGGTGCTGAGCACCACGGCGGGAACCGTCGGTGCTGCGGCTCCGCCAGCGACATTGCCCCCCGGATGGGTCAACACCGGTGAATTCCTCGGCATAAGCGCGGGTAATGACGGCACCGTCAACGGGATATTATCTGTGACAGTGGCGGCGGCCAGCGTTGCGAACGTCAACTTTGGCATTGAACGGAAACCGACCGCCAACGCGGTGACTGCTCCGGCCCAACTCAATCCGGGAAGCACGACCAAGGTGCTGGTGCCGGCCTTGAGCGGCACCGATCCCGAGGATGCTGCGGTGACCACGGTGGTGATCAAGACGCTGCCTGCCAACGGCACGCTGTTTTATAACGGTTCCGCAGTGACGTTGGGTCAGGTCATCCTGAATTATGACTCGTCCATGCTGGTGGTCGATCCTAACGACGGAGTCGTCACGGTGAGTTTCACCTATGCGGTGCGGGATGCAGCAGGCGTGGAATCCACAGCGGCATCCGTCACCATGCCGTTCACCGATATCAGCATCTCCGGCAATGTGTATAACGATGCCAATGGATTGCTGGGCTCTCCGGTTAATACCGTGGATGGCACCGGCACCAATGCGGGGGCTTCGCTCTACGCAAATCTGGTTGACGGCGGTAACAAGGTGGTGCAATCGGTGCTGGTGGCCGCAAACGGGAGTTATGCGTTTGG
>JAPLUJ010000065.1 GCA_026397695.1 Verrucomicrobiota bacterium
ACCCGCCGACCACGTGTCCATCTCGACCACCATTGGCGCTAATACCCCGATCATCCTTGGAGGTTCTGCAGGACTCACCACGGCCGGTGTCACTGGCGGCAACAGCGCCACCACACTCACACTCAACGGCTCGGCGGTCCACTCTTTTACCGGCGGCCTCAACCTGACCGGCGGCACGCTGGCTCTTGACTTTGCCAACCTCGCCACGCCCACGGATTTGATCGCCAGCGGCAACGCGCTGGCCATTGGTGGCGGGGCGCTCACCCTCAAGGGCCACGCCACCGTTACCCCCACCAACCAGACATTCGCCAGCACCACGGTCAACGCCGGGGGGAGCGGTATTCTCGTCAATCCCGTAACCGGCACCGGCACCACCGTCAATCTGAAGGCCATCACGGCCACTGCCGCAGGCAGCAGCTTGGTCGTCGGCAAGTCGGTGGGCGCCCCCGGCACGGCCACCCTCACCACGACCACCAACATGGACGCAAGCGGCATTTATGGCGGACGCATCGTTTTCGCCGACGGCACAGCCAATACTGGTTTCAATTGGGCCAGCAACACCGGTGGCGTCGGTCCGACCTACACCTTGTCTGCCTACAGCGGCTACGCCCCCATGGTCGCGGGTGCCACTTCGGACACGCTCAACGACCGGATCACGGGTGCAGGCATTACTCTTACCGGCGCCCACACCCACAACAGCCTCAAGCTGGAGGGATCCTCCGGAACGCTGGATATCAGGGCGTTTGGCTGGAGGAGTTCATGGGAAGGGGCGGGCGTTTAGGATGAGATCGATGGCGAGTTGCTTGCGCTCCTGATAGTCCGCGATCAATGATGGGAGGTTGCGCTTTTCATCGAAGGGAATGATGGCCAGGAGGGCATTGCGGGTGAGGGCGAGGTTCTGGGCCACGTTGATGCGGCGGTGACGGTGGCGGTCCTCCTGCCAGACGCTGTCGTCGCGCTTGTGGTGGTTGCGGTTTTCGATGCTCCAGTGTCCGCGCGCGGCACGCCCGAGACGCGTCTTGTTCCCTGCCGCGAGACTGGAGATGAAGTGGCGGATGTTGACGTGGGTCTTATCCGGTAGGGTCTTTTCCACCCACTCGCGCCTGACCTTGATGGCGCTGCCTGCCGAAAGCAGCCCGGCGTCCACCGGCTTGAGCGGCCGCACCGCAGCGCTACGGATGTCGATGCGACCGTGGTCGCCATCGCAACTCAGGTCAAAAAAGGGGTGCCCTTGAGCGCTGCTTCGACCGCATCGAGACGCTTGGAGGTGTTGGGCTTGGTGCCGATGAGATAGTCGCCGCCTTTTTCCACGATTAAACGCAGGGTGGGTTCCTTGTTGTGGAGCGGATCGGCGGTGATGAGCGCGTTTTCCAGGCGCACCCGCGGGTCGGCCAGCAGGGCGCGGCCTTCGCTGACCTCGCAATCCTCTTTTTTGCCGGTGGCCGGGATCATGGCGACGGGGCGGCCGTCCTCGTGGCGGCAGAGGGTGACGATCATGCCGCATTTGCCGTCGCCGATGCTCTTGCCGTCCAGCGCGAGGCTGCGCGGCAGGATGCCGGAGTTGGCCTGGAGCCAGGCGGTCAGGGCGGCGGCGTAGGCGTGCGGATCAATGGCGTTCATCAGGTCGTTGAGCGCGTCGTAGCCGGGCATTTTGAGCCTTCCGCTTTGTTTGTGGCGCACTTTCAGCCCGATGGCGGCGCGCTGGTTGTCATCGAGCTTGGCGACTTTCCGCCAGAGGTTGAGCATGTCGCGCCCGCCCATGAGCAGGCCCAGCGCGACGAGGGTGAGCATGGCCGTGAGCGGATGGCGGCGGCTTTGGGGGCGGCGGGGATCGGGCACTTCCAGAAAGGCGTGGCGCAGGGTTTTGAGCTGGTCGGTTTTAAGCGGGCTGCGGGCTCCGCCGCCAAGGGTCAGGGCGGCTTGGCAGTCCTCGGGCACATGCGGGGCGCACATCAGCACGTAAGCCTGCGGGTCGAGGGGTTTGAGCCAGAGTTTCTTGGGCCGCTGGTTGGGCAGATAGTAGTCGGTGTGGTCTTGGGAAAAGCCCTTGGTGTCGCCCGCGCAAGTCCAGTTGGTGGCTTTGTAAACCGTGCCGTGGTGGCTTTCCGGATCACTGAAGCTTTCGGCTAACAACGGGCGGTAGCCGTGCTCGGATTGCCACTGGGCCGCCAGTTCGCGCAGGCCGCGGCCGAGGCACTGCGAGGCGAGATTGGGCCTGCGGGATTGTTCCGGCACCAGAAAGCGGCGCAACTGCACGACGAGCTTGAGCCGCTGCGAGCGGGTGACCGGGTCCCAGCCGATGATCGTGTCGCGGTCCTTGATATGCCATGCCGCGGCGCACCAGATCAGCACGGCGGCCACCCGCCCGTCCTCGATGATAAACTGGCAAAGGCGGTCGCCCGCCTCCCGCCCCGCGCCAAGAAAATGCTCCTCGTCGAGCATTTGATGGGCGATCTCCCAGTCCGCCGAAGTGCTGGCGGTCTGGATTTCCAACACTCCGGGGGACGCTGTCCCCTCGCCGTCCATGACAGTGAATTGCTTGCTCACAAGACTAACCGAGCATTTTCGTGCCCCTTTGTCTAGCCCTATTTTGAATTCAACAACTAAAAGGGCTAGCGAGATTCAAACCAAATGCCCTGACCGCCGGGTTCTCCGATTTTCCTTGGCTTGGAAAGGGCAAACCGTATTCTCACGGTTGGAAAGAGCGTCCCATGACCCCCATCACCCTACCGTTTTACCGGAGAATCCACCCTGCCCACCGTGACAGGGCGGCGAAATCAGCGTTCCGGGCCCCATTCTTGGGCGGGCGTAGCTCAGCGCAGCCCCCCTCCCCGCAACCCCTTTTCACCCGCTCACCGAACCGCTCTTTAGCCCCTCATGCGCACCAACCTTGAAAAGCAATTTCCTGGCAATCGGGGATGGCTTGAACACGTTCATTCGGGATTGCTTTTTTTTGTGTGCGGGGTCTGGGCGGGCACCGGAATCGTTACGCAGGTAACGGCGGCGGAGGGGCCTTCGGCTTGCGACGCGGCGGTCGTCCGGGCGTTCTGGGAGGCTGAGTTTGGCCGCAGTATGGAGGGAGAGCGGA
>JAPLUJ010000329.1 GCA_026397695.1 Verrucomicrobiota bacterium
ATATTGCCGGGCCGTTGGCCCTGAAGAGTGCCAAGTCATTTTCCGCAATTCATTGCCCACTGCTCGTAAATACAAAGCCCGGCTCAGGATGTCTGAGGCTGGCGGTTTTTGTGGGGGGTGCCGTCGAGGTCAGGTGGCGCTTCAAACAGGTGGCGCTTCAAACAGGTGGCGCTTCAAACAGGTGGCGCTTTAAACAGGTGGCGCGCTCTCGATGAGAGCGCTCGCCAAAGGATCGCCCAAGAACCGCCCAAGCGTGGACTTACCGACATCCCTTGGAGATTAACTCTTGGTCCACCCTTTGGCAGCGGCCTCGGCGAGGCCGCGCTACCTTGCATTTACCTCGAACTGCCACCCGTCCTAACAGATGCACTCGTTGAGGATGTTCTCCAGCATTTCCTGGCGGCCGGAAGCGATGACCGGCTCGGGATGGCTGGAGACATACTCGGCGAGTTCCGCGAGGGTGGCCTTTTTGTTTTCGACGCGTTGGCCGATGCCGGAATTCCACGAGGCATAGCGCTCGCAGACGAATTTGCCGAGGCGGCCGTCGGCGCGCACCGCGGCGGCGATTTTGAGTCCGCGGGCGAATGCGTCCATGCCACCGATGTGGGCGTGGAAAAGGTCGAGCGGTTCGTGGGATTCGCGGCGGCGTTTGGCGTCGAAGTTGAGTCCGCCGGTGGTGAAGCCGCCCATTTCTAGCACCTTGAGCATCACCTTGGTAGTGCCGTAGAGGTCGGTCGGGAATTGGTCGGTGTCCCAACCGATCAACATGTCGCCCTGGTTGGCGTCGATCGAGCCGAGCGCGCCGGCATTGATGGCGACGGTGAGTTCATGCTCCATGGTGTGGCCGGCCAGGGTGGCGTGGTTGGTTTCGATGTTGAGTTTGAAGTCTCCTAACAAATCATACTCGCGCAGGAAGTTGAGGCAGGCCGCGGCGTCGGAATCGTATTGGTGGGTGGAAGGTTCGCGGGGTTTGGGTTCGATGTAGAACTGGCCGGTGAAGCCGATGGCGCGTTTGTAATCGACGGCGAGGTGCAGCAGCGCGGCGAGGTGGTCGAGTTCGCGGCCCATGTGGGTATTGAGCAGCGAGGCATACCCTTCGCGACCACCCCAGAACACATACCCGAGGCCGCCCAGCGCGTGGGTGGCGTCGATGGCCGCCTTCACTTGTGCGGCACCGTAGGCAAACACCTCGGCATTGGGCGAAGTGCCGGCCCCTTGCGAGTAGCGCGGGTGACCGAACAGGCAGGCGGTGCCCCATAACAGTTTTTTGCCGGATGCCTGTTGGAGTTGGCCGAGGTGGGCGGTCACTTCCTGTAGCGCGGCGGTGGATTTCTTGTAATCGTTGAGTTCCGGCGCGACGTCGCGGTCATGGAAACACCAGAAATCAATGCCGAGCTTGCCGAGGAATTCGAAGAACACATCGGCACGGCGTTTTGCGTTAGAGAGCGAATCCGAGTAATCCTCCCACGGCATCACGGCGGTGGGGGCACCGAAGGGATCACCCAAGCCGTTGCGCATCACATGCCAATAAGCGGCGGCAAAGCGCAGGTGGTCATGCATCGATTTGCCCTCGACCAACTCTTTCGGGTTGTAGTGCTTGAACGCGAGCGCATTCTTCGAGGTGGGACCTTCATAGGGGATTTGCGGGATCTCGGGGAAGTATGACATGGCGGCGGAGAGCATGAATACTCCGGACCCATGAGCAAGACCAAATTGCTGAATGTGCGCAGACGGATGGAGGGCTTATTTCCGGGTTGCCACTTTGGCGCTTGGAAGTGGCGGCGCGGCCTTGCACACTTCCTGACATGCGCACGAAAGCGGTGTCATTGTTGCAGGAATTGACGGATGCCCATGCGGTTCCCGGCCATGAGGATGAAGTCCGGGCGATCTTTGTGGATGAGTTGGAGGAATGCGGGGAGCTGTCCACCGACCGGCTTGGCTCGGTGTTCTGCGAGTTGGCGGGCGAGGGGCCACGGGTGTTGGTGGCCGGACACATGGATGAAGTCGGGTTTCTCGTGCAGAACATCACGCCGGATGGGTTTCTCCAATTCGTGCCCGTTGGCGGATGGTGGGAACACACCCTGTTAGCACAACGCGTCGAAATCCTCACCCGCAACGGCGATAAAATCCTCGGGGTCGTGTCCTCGCGCCCCCCGCATTTCCTGCCTGAAGCCCAACGCCGCCAGGTGTTGGCCATCGACCAGATGTTCATCGATGTGGGGGCGGAATCCCGCAGCCAGGTGATCGGGGAATTCGGCATCTCGTTAGGCGACCCGATCGCGCCGTGTTCGGCGTTCACCCCGCTGGCGCGCGAGGATTATTTCATGGCCAAGGCTTTCGATAACCGCGTCGGCATGGCTGCGGTCATCCAGACCGGCCAAATCCTCGCCCGTTCGGCTCATCCCAATCACCTCATCCTCTGCGGCACCGTCCAAGAGGAAGTCGGCCTGCGCGGTGCGAAAACCGCTGCGACTTTCGCCAATCCCGACGTCGCCATCATTCTGGAATGCCCGCCTGCGGATGACCTCCCGGGTTTTGCCCGCGCCGATAGCCAGGGGCTGTTAGGCAGCGGTGTGCAAATCCGCATGTTCGACCCCACCGCCATCGCCAACCCACGCCTCGCGCGGCTGGCCATCGATATCGCGTGTGCCCAAGGCATTTCCCATCAGGTCACGGTGCGCCAAAGCGGCGGCACGGACGCCGGTTCCTTCCATCTGGCAAACCACGGCATTCCAAGCATCGTGCTGGGTGTCCCGGCCCGTTATATCCATTCGCACAACGCCATCATCGATCTCAACGACCATCTGCAAATGCTCGCGCTGGTCATCGCACTCGTCCGGCAGCTTGATCAGGAAACCGTGGACGGCCTCTCGGCTTATCTGTGATCCAGGTCAGGGCGCAAGCCCTGCTCACCTTAATCACGTAACATCTCGACCTTCACAGGGCCATAGGGTGGCACCTAGCTGTGTGAGGTCAAACCCACCACCCTCATGTGAAGAATAATCATGATGATGATGATACATAATCATCATCGTTCTGTTAGATACGTTCATTAAACCCAACGCTCACGCGGTGACGCAGCGCACCGACACAAAGTAATCGCCTGATTTTTTTCCTGAAATTTCGGGATTGTTGTGGTTTCTACTGCTGTTTTCGGGTTGATCGGCACAGGCCGCAGGGCTTGATTGCACCATGAACCGCCAAGCTCCAAGCTCCCTCCACGATCACGGATTTTCCGGTCTGGCGGCGGTGTTGGCGGCGGCGGGGGTGATCCCTCATCACGCGCAAGCCCTGTGGCGGGCGCTCTATCGCGAGGGCGCGCTGGATCTAGCAGCTTGCGCTTTCCTGCCGCCCCTGCAACGCTGGATCCATCAATCCGTCGGCGAAGATAAAGCGTTTTTCCTCGATGTCCCCGAGGTGGCCGATGAAATCCGCAGCGCGGACGGACTCACGCGCAAATTCCTGCTGCGCCTGCGCGACGGCCAAATCATCGAGACGGTGCTGATGGGTTACGACGCACGCCAGACGGTCTGCGTGAGCACGCAGGCGGGCTGCGCGATGGGCTGTGTGTTTTGCGCCACGGGCCGGATGGGGTTTGTGCGCGACCTGCGGCCCGGGGAAATCGTCGCCCAGGTGTTGCACGCCCGCCGCATCCTCCAACAAACCCACCCTCATATGCGCCTGCGCAACCTCGTCCTGATGGGCATGGGCGAACCCCTCAACAACCTCGATGCCGTACTGCAAGCACTCGACATTATCTCCGACACCCGCGGCATCGGCATCGGCCCGTCGAAAATCGCCATCAGCACGGTCGGCGTGGTGCCGGGCATCCTGCAACTTGCGGCGGAAGCGCGGCGCTACCGCCTGGCTGTTAGTTTGCACGGCGCCACCGACGAGGAGCGCACGGCTCTGGTGCCGGCCGGCCGGCGCTGGCCGCTCGACACCTTGATCGACGCCTGCCGCAGCTATGGCAAGACCACCGGCAAGCGGATCTTTTTCGAGTGGACCTTGATCGCCGGCACCAACGATGCGCCGGAAACCGCGACCCGCCTGGCGAAGCTGCTAGATGGCATCGACGCCCATATCAACCTGATCCCGCTCAACCCGACCGACGGGTTCGCCGGGTCCGCCAGCACGTCCGGCCACGCGTTCCAGAAAATCCTGTTAGCCGCCGGATTCCCGTGCACCTTCCGCCAGCGCCGCGGCATCGATGTGGCCGCCGGTTGCGGGATGTTGCAAGCCGCCAAGCCGAGAGTTTCCGCGCCGGGCTGCGCTAGCGCGCGGCCCATGGCCGAATAGGTGAACCTCCACTGATTGACGGGCATCAAGTCACGCCTGCGCAATTGCGCAACTTAAATTCGCAACTTAAATTTGACAGTTTGTCAGACAAATAATAGGCCAAGATCGCAATGCCGGAATGAACGGGGTGGAGCAGGTGCTAAAACAGCCCCGTCGGAAAAACTTACACTGAATACCCTCTTGGTGTCTGGATTTTTTACACATCACTCGATCCGACGGGTCGCGAAAAACTGCCATATCTTTCAATGCGTTGATCCTCAGCGGTTGGTGATATCATGCGGCCGATTGGCATATATCCTGCTTATATATGATGTTTCGGTATTGTCTTAGCCAATCTTCTTCACGCCCAATAGCGAGTTGTCTGGCGACGTGTTTAAGCGTCTGGAGGCTCGTGTGTCGTACCCACAGGCGATAGCGAAAACTTCCGTTCGGGGGAACTGTCTGTTCACCCATCGAGTCAACCACCACAACCACCATGAAAACCACCACCACACTTGCGGCGTTGGCCCTTGCTGCCACGCTTTCTTCGACCAACGCCACTCCTATCATCGACCTGTTCGAATACGGGGTCAATATTGACGGAGCTGTATCAAACAACTCTGCTCCCGCCGGAGTCAACATCAGCGGATTCGACACCGGAACCGGCCTGGGCACAATCCTGATGACACTGAGTGGAGTCGGGGCACATTACTGCAGCCTGTTTGTCGATCATGAGATTGATGAGTCGATCAATACGTTCTTCAACGAATTCGGCACGGCGGCAGGGGCACCGGTGGCCGGCCAGTCATGGGAAATCGACGAGCCGGGGTATGTCTTCGGCGACATCTATACCAACTTCGTCGCGGGCACCCTCGACAAGCTGATCTTTGGCGGCACCATGTCTGGCCCTGAAGACATCTCGATGGCACTCGGCTGGAATGTCACGCTCGCATCCTGGCAATCCGCCACGGCCTATTTCACCCTCAGCGAAACCGCTCCGACCAGTGGTTTTTACCTGAAGCATTCCGATCCCGCTTCCGGCGGAGCGGTTTATTTCTCCAGCGCCCTGAACGTCACCGGATCGCCGGGTGGCGGCGTGCCGGATGGCGGTTCCACGCTGGCCCTGCTGTTGTGCGCCTGCGGCGGTCTCGCCGGCTGGCGTTCCCTGCGTCAATCCTTCCTGTAATTGCAGTTAACCCCAATCACATCCCCTACACCCATGAAAAATCGTAATGTCGAAAAATGGATTCGTCACTCCACATTCCTCCTCAGTCTGTTGGCATTTTCGCTGCCAGCAGTTGGAGCTCCACCGGTGGTTAGGACCGTGCCCTGGGTGCCTACCCAACCGCTCATTCCCCACGACACCTGGACGGGCAAGCTGGTCACATTGAAGGGCACCAGCAACGTCCAGGGAGCCGCCTACCAGTATTTCTGGGACTTCGGCGATGGCAGCGCGGTTGCCACCGGGGCTGTTAGTAACCAGTATGCCATCGAGGCAAAGCATGCCTACACAGGAGCTGTCGGGCTGGTTTACACCGCCACGCTGACCGTGAAAAACACCACCACCGGTGAACAGGGAGCGGCACAGTATTATGTCAAGATCGAGGACAAGACGTTGCCGGTGGAGGTCAACTTCGCTATCGACGAAGCCCTGTGGTACTTATGGAAGAGCGCTGGCCGCAGCTCCGGGCAGTACTGGTGGAACAACATCAGCTATGGAAATCACTACGGTAATACTACGGGATCCGCAGTGCAGGCTTTCGAGAGCCAGGGCCACTTGGAAAACCAGCCTGGGAACCCCTACTCCGAGGCGGTCACGGGAGGAATTGATTACCTTACGGCAAACCTGTACAGGCAAGCGATGTCTTTGCAAGTAGGGGAGAACCCCGACTCCAATAGCAATGGCAGCGGCCTTTCCTGGAATTCTGGCACGCCGATCTACGAGACCGGTGCGGTGATCGATGCGCTGGTCGCCACGGGCACACCCGCAGCGACCGCGCGCACGGGAGATGTGACCTATGTCAAGGGGAAGACCTACCAAACGATTGTGCAGGACATGGTGGACATGTATGCTTGGGGACAGAGCGATTCCTCTTGGCCATTGGGCGGATGGCGTTACAGTTGGAATGGCAACGACTCCGACAATTCGGCCTGCCAATGGGCGGCGATCGGCATGATCGCGGCGGAGCGACATTTCGGGTGCACGGTTCCATCGTGGGTGAAGGCACGCAACCTCCAATACCTCAACTACTCGTTCAATGGGGGGGGGTATTTTGGTTACCAAAGTTCGAGCCCCAATCGTTGGTACGCAACCGGCCCGTGCGGAATGGTTCAGCTTTCCTTTGACGGCATGGACGTCACGGATCTCAAGTGGGTTAGTTGCGTACAAACCTTGGCCACCAATTGGAACACGTTCACCACCGTGGGGGATGCCCGCTACTACGCTTGGTACTCGTTCGCCAAAGCCATGCGCGTGGCCTTGCCGAATCCGGTCGTCACCCTGCCTGGCGGCAAGGATTGGTATGGCGACAACGTCAACGGTTTGGCGAGACTCTTGGTGAACTCGCAGCAAGCGGATGGCAGTTGGCCTTACGACGATTGGCCTTACATCGGATACCAGACAGCCGCTGCGTGGAACCTCATCATTCTGAGCCCTACATTGTTCAAGGCCGGGTCTCCGGTGGCGGTCGCCAAAGCCAACCCCAATCCGGCAATCGCCGGGCAGACCATCCAGTTGGACGGGACCGACTCGTACCAGCAGGACTCTGCCAAGCTGATCGATTCCTGGGAGTGGGATCTCAACAACGATGGAACCTATGATGTGTTCGGTCCCTTTGCCACGGTGGCGTTTCCCACTGTCGGCAGTTATCCGGTGAAGCTGCGGGTCACCGACAACGCCTCACCTGAGGCGTCGGCGGTCACCACCTTGACGATTGTGGTCAACATCCCGCCGCTGGCTCCGACCGCAGTGGCCGGTGGTCCCTATAACCTCTGCCCGGGAGCAACGCCTTGGTTCCTGAATGGCACCGGTTCGATCAATCCGGATGAGGGCGAGCACGAACCTGGCTCGTTCCCTGGTGACTCTATCAAGACCTACGCATGGGATCTCGACGGCGACGGGCAGTTCGACGATGCGGTGGGTGCACAGCCCGATGTGACGGCGTTCTTCCTGGCAAAGGGAGTTGGCAATTACCTCATCCAGCTCAAGGTGACCGATAATACGGCCGCCTCCTTCCCAAGCAGCGGGCTCGGTGATTTGTCGGGCACCGCCTCGACGGTTGTCAACGTGCTGGTGCCCTCGGATCCGGTGTGTTCCTGTGTCAGCGACCTAGCCGCGAGGGCGAAACCCGGCAAGGTGCAACTGACTTGGACCCACACGGGAGCCCACCACTACAATGTGTACCGGGGCACTATCAGTGGGGGACCGTACATCAAGATCGCTTCCACCACCTCGACGTATTGCACCTATCTGGATCATGCGGTGGTGAACGGGAAGACCTACTACTACGTCGTCCGGGAGGCGAACCTGATCGATGTTGAAGAGTGCCAGTCTAATCAGGCCAGTGCAAGGCCGATGATCCGGTGACATCGCTGTTTGGCATGATGATCTGACAAGCCCGCAACCACAAAGACCGGCAGACATCGTCTGCCGGTCTTTCCTGTGGGTGGGACACCGCTGTCGTGACACGCAGAGTGACGGCACCCAAATCAGATGCGTGGTCCCGGCGGGAAACCGGCGGAGCTCGCAGCGGTCAACCCGCCGGGTGCCCACTATCGCGACGGATGGATTGCTGGCGGGCGTGACGTTGCTCCAATTGTGTGATCGCCTCGGCCACGACGCGGCGGCTCAGTTCATGCACTTCGACGCCTTGTCCGATGCCTTCGAGCAGGGTGAGCGTCAGTTCGCCGCCCAGATGAATCCTGAAGTCGTCGAGTCCCCGGACGACTAACAGGTCGCCCACGGCATCCGTGTGGAGAAGTTCATTGGCGAACAGGTCAAAGCCGAGAGCCTCCAGCAAACGGAGCACGCGCCCGGCATCCACCGCACTCAGTCTGCCCAGTAACTGCGAGCAGAGGACATCAATGGCGATTCCGATGGCCACCGCCTCGCCATGCCGGATGCGGTACTCGGAAAGATGCTCGAGCTTGTGCGCGGCCCAGTGACCAAAGTCGAGCGGCCGGGCCGAACCCATTTCAAACGGATCACCGGCTGTCGCGATGTGGTTGACATGCAGTTCCGCCGAACGATGGATCAGCCGCCGCATCGCTGCCGGGTCGAACGCCGCCAACTGTCCGGCCTCGGCTTCGAGGCGGTCGAAGAACAACGCATCCCGGATGCAGGCCCCCTTCACGGCTTCGCTGTACCCGCCGCGCTTGTCGCGGTCCAGGAGCGAATCTAGCAAGGTGAAATCGTTGATGACGGCAAACGGCACGGCGAAGGCACCGATGAAGTTCTTCTTCCCGAAAGCGTTGATCCCGTTCTTCACACCAACCCCGGAATCGGCCTGACTCAAGGTGGTGGTAGGGCACCGCACATGGCGTACTCCGCGATGGGCGGTCGCCGCCGCCAGACCGGCCACGTCGAGCATCGCCCCACCACCGACGGCGATGAGGAACGAATGACGATCGATGCCGTGGCGATCGATCTCGGACTGGATTTTCGAGACATGGAAGTAGGAGTCCTTGAGGCGTTCGCCACCCTCCACCACGACGGGTGGCGCGACGAGTTGCAGCCGGTCGCGCAGCGGCTCGAAATATCGTTCGATATTGCGGGCGAGCCGGGGCTGGGCGGCACTGAGCCCTTCGTCCATCACCACCAACACTTGGGGCACCGTCACCGGCGCCGCATCTGATAGAACTTCGGCGAGCAGCGGATTGTCAGGAGCAAAGAGGTGTTCCGTAAAGTACACGCGGTGTCTGAACGCCACCGCGATGGTGTGTTGCAGTGATTTCATGGGTCCGTCTTGTTGTGGGTTCCGGCTGGAGGCGCCTGGTTCAAGTCCGCCCCGCCATCCTGCACGCGTCAGGCACCGCGATAAAGAGTAAAGTCATTCTTCCCTGAATGCGGACGGCGTGCCGGTGACGTTGCGCGAACTACGCCGTCCACACCCCGGCGATTTTGGTCTTGCAGAATTTGCATTTGTCCGCATCGAGATCCATGCGCGTCACGCGGAACACGTCGCGTTCGATGATCGCCTGCTTGCAGTTAGGGCAGAAGGTGGTTTCGGCGTCGGCCAGGCCGGGCACGTTGCCGATGTACACATAACGCAAACCGGCAGCGCGCGCGATCGACCGCGCCTCTAACAGGATATCCACCGGTGTGGGAGGCAGGTGGGACAGCTTGTGCTGCGGATGGAAGCGCGAGAAATGAAGAGGCTGATCCTCGCCGAGGTTTTTCACGACCCATTCGCACATCCTTGTGATCATGTCCGGTTTGTCGGTATAGGTCGGAACGACCAGATTGATCAACTCGATCCATGTGCCCATGCTCTTGAACGTCTTCAGGATATTCAGGATCGCCTGGAGACTGCCGGCGTTGAGTTTCCAGTAGGTGTCGTCATCGAAGCCTTTGATGTCCACGTGGGCCGCGTCCACATATTGGCCGAGGTCGCGCAGTGCGCGCTCGTCGATCGAACCGCAGGTGACGAGGATGTTCTTGACCTTGCGTTCGCGGGCCAGCTTGCACGTGTCATAGGTATATTCGTAAAACGCGACCGGGTCCGAGTAGGTGTAGGCAACCGACGGACACTTGAGCCACTCGGCCAAGGCGACCACGTCCTGCGGGAACATGCTGAGGCGCGCCATGTCATCGAAACCGAGCGACTCCGGCAACGGCGGTCGCAAGCGCAACTCCGGACCGTAGGGATTCTTCGTCTGTTCCGGCGTTTTCTGTGAGATTTCCCAGTTCTGGCAATTCAGGCAGCGGAACACGCAGCCGGCGGTGGCCAGCGAAAACGACCGGCTGCCGGGCAGGAAATGGAACAGCGGCTTCTTCTCGACCGGGTCCACGTGGAAGCTGCATGGGTTGCCATAGGCCAGCGTGAAGAGCGTGCCGTCCACGTTGATCTTGTCCCTGCAATGGCTGCGATCACCCGGCGCGAGGATGCAGTTGTTAGGACAAACCTTGCATTGGACGTTCTTGCCGAGCTTGAGGTAGTGATAGCCCTCCTTCACCCAGCCCCGCTGCTTCCACGCCTCCCACAACGGGCCGGTCGGCGCATCGTTCTTGAAAATCTCCAACATCCCTGTCGTCCTGGCATCTCGAGCGAAACGCGCCGCCAACGCCACCACCGCGCCGCCACCCGCCGCTCCGGCTAGTCCCGTCAGCGCGCGGTTGATCGCTTCACGACGCGTGCATCCGCGCTTGCCCGGCCCGGAAGGATTCTCCGTGCCGATCCCGGCCGTCACGTCATGTCCTGTTTCCTTGTCCATCTTCGAAATGCCTGATAGGTCGCAGGTGCCGTATGCAACAGCATCGCCACCAGCAACGGGAAATGAAGCGCCCTGTGAACGGCCAGCGCGGTTTTCGCATCGACGATGCCGCCCAGGCCGAATTCACCACTCATCATATAACCCGTCGTGAAGAATAGTATCACCAATAGCAACAAAGGCCAACTGCTCAAGCGCATGATTTTCTCCAACACGTAATGCGTAGATCTTTGCATGACAGGGTGGGCGCTCATATCCTGATCACCTTCCCTGCCACCAAACCGCAATCCCGGCAAGCACATTCAGGGCGGCGGTCAACCAGCAGACGGCCGTCACGCCGAACAGCGGAATCAACAACGTGCTCGCCAACAACGCCCCCAGAAACGCCCCCACGAAATCCGCCGTATAGAGCCGTGAGGCACTCGTCGCGACACCGCCGGATTCCGCCCGGCCCTGGGTCTA
>JAPLUJ010000104.1 GCA_026397695.1 Verrucomicrobiota bacterium
CAATTGGATGAGCCAGGCATTGCCATCACGGCGGATCGATCCGCCGGCGCTGGCCGCCTGGACGAACGGCTGGTTAGGGATGAAATCGGTGGGATCATCGGCGACGGCCTCGCCGGGATCGATGCGCAGGAGGATGTCCTGGCCGTCGGCTTGGGCGGAGACTTGCCAATTTTTCGGTTTGGCCGGTTGGTTGGCGCGGGCCTTGGCGAAGAGATCCGCGGTGGCGGGATCCTTTTCCACAGCGGGTCCCACCGGCAGGACCAGAGTGAGGGTCGCTTGTTCGTTGAGGCAGCTTTGTTCGCAGATCTGCCACGAGGCGACGGCGCTGAGAGTCACGGTTGTGGCGGTGACCAGCGGGGTGGCAGCGGTGATGTCTATCAAAAACACCGGGCTGCCCGTGTGCACGAAACTTTTCCCGAAGAAACCGTCTTTGACTTCCGGCACGGGACCTTGGATCGGCCCGGCGGAGAACCCCTGCGGCATGGTCCACTGGATGGAGAGGGGTTGTTCGAGGCCGCCGGAGTTCTGATAGTAGCTGTGCCAACCCGCCGGATGGGCGAGTTTGAGAGCCAGCGTGAACGTGCTTCCCGGAGCGATGGTTTGCACTTCGGATACCAACTGCGCCTTGGTGGCGGGTGCGCGGGCGGGCAATTCAAACTGCGCACGTGCGCAGGGCGTCAAAACGCACCACGCGAGACAGACAACGGGCAGGCGGATCATGGGCGGATGAAACAATGACGTTGATAATGAGCGGAGCGGCGAGGTGGCAAAAAAAACGAGGCAACCAGAAACTGGGTGCCCCGTTGCCTTGAGGAAAGCCGGTATTAGTAACGGCCGTATTGTTCCCGATCGCGGGAATTGCCAATGACCGCGCCGGCGGTTCCGCCAGCGGCGGCACCGATGAGGTCACCTGCAGCCGTGTGGCCTGATTGGTGGCCGATGATGGCACCGGCACCGGCACCTAGCAGGCCACCGGTTACGGCGCCGCGTTGGGTGTTGGGTCCGGCGGGAGCCGTGCAGTTTGCAAGAGCAAGTGCGGTGACAACAGAGGTGAGGAGCAGGAGTAATGATTTCATGAGGTTAGAAGTTGGAGAAACCGTAGCACCTTTCCGGTGGTGTCCAAGTTATTTTTCGGTTTTTTTTCCAATATGGGACTTGCGGAACGACGGCCCGTCCGCCCAATCCTGTTCAATTAAGAAATTCGAACCGCAGATGGACGCAGATGAACACAGATAAAATCAAAAATCTCTCTTCATCTGCGTCTATCTGCGTTCATCTGCGGTTAAAACCCTCTTCTCTTCCTGCTTAATTGAACAAAATCAAAAATCTCTCTTCATCTGCGTCTATCTGCGTTCATCTGCGGTTAAAACCCTCTTCTCTTCCTGCTTAATTGAACAGCATTGGCCCGTCCGCCCGATCCCGGGATTGCTGATAATTATTCCGCGTATTGATGAATTTCGGCTTGCCGATTCCGGCAGACATGGCTATGGCAGTCGGCGTCGCAAGACAAGGCGGTCCGACCGAGATGCCTCGTAGGTTATTGGGTTTTCCTGGGAGGATGATTGGTCGGGCCGTATTTTTTTGCCGCTAAAACCGGATTTTCCGGGTTTTGAAGAACCGGGTCCATACGAAGATCCGCCGCATGAAATTGATCCGATTCGGTGATGAGGGGCGCGAGGAGCCGGGCATTTTGCTGGCGGATGGCCGCAGGCTGGACGCAAGCGGTGAATTTCACGATTACGACGAGGGATTTTTTGCGGCCGGCGGGATGGAGGCGCTGGGTGAGTGGGTGGCGGACGGCTGCCCGGGGGGGGACGAGGTGGATCCGCAGGCACGCTTGGGGCCGCCGGTGAACCGGCCCTCGAAATTGGTCTGTGTGGGGAAAAATTATCTCGAGCATGCCAAGGAAATAGGTGAGGGGATGCCGACCGAACCAACGTTGTTCATGAAGGCTACCAGCGCGTGGAGCGGCCCGTTTGATGACGTGATCATTCCGCGGGGATCGACGAAGTTGGACTACGAGGTCGAGCTCGCGGTGGTGATCGGCCGGGCGGCGACGTATGTGGACGAGCGTGAATCGTTAGATTGTGTTGCGGGCTATGCGACGTTCTGTGATTTTTCCGAGCGGGCGTTTCAGAAGGAAATGGGTGGCCAGTGGACCAAGGGGAAGAGTGCGGATAGTTTTGCCCCGATGGGGCCGTGGTTGGTGACCGCAGAGGAAATCGCCGATCCGCAGAAACTGCGCCTGTGGTGCAGGGTGAACGGTGAACTGCGCCAAAACAGTTGGACGGGTGACATGTTGTTTTCGGTGCGGCAGTTGGTCGCGTATATCAGTCGCTTCATGACCTTGCTGCCCGGCGATGTGGTGGCCACCGGCACGCCGTGCGGCGTGGCCATGGGCATGTCCCCGCCGCGATACCTTCAAGCCGGGGATTTCGTGGAATGCGGCGTCGAAGGGCTGGGTGAACTGGCACAGCGAGTGGTCGCCTCCAAGGGAATATGAGAACAGGGCTTTCCAAAATCCGCATCAGCATGCTGCCGTGGCCGCAGCCGCCCGGTGGCGCGCGCTTTGCCACATGCCATTTTTGCGACACACTGCAGCAGGCGGCCCCCGTCCCTGAAGGCACGGCGGCACGCTGCCAGCGCTGCGGGGCGCTGCTCTATCAGAACCGGCCGGCCTCATTGGCACGGGCGTCGGCGTTTTCGTTAGCGGCGTTGTTGTTGATGGTGGTGGCCCACTTGTTTCCGTTTCTCACTTTGGACGTGGTGTCACTCCGGCGGCATC
>JAPLUJ010000428.1:0-3802 GCA_026397695.1 Verrucomicrobiota bacterium
CTCAGCATGATTCGCGCCCTCCACCGCGGACTCGGCATTCCGGCAGAGGTGTTGCTTCGTGAGATGCCGACGTGATTCCCAAGAGGCGCTTGTCATAAAGTGTTCATGGGAACATTTTAAATTTGACCTGGGGTCTGGCCCGGGGCATCACTTCCTGTGATGGACCGTCCGTTGACAGCCTTGTTTGTCGATTGCGATTCCTACTTCGCGTCGGTCGAGCAGCACTTGGATGCCACGCTGCGCGGGCGGGCGGTCGGGGTGGCGCCGGTGATGGCGGAAAGCTCGTGCTGCATCGCCGCGAGTTATGAGGCCAAAGCATTCGGCGTGAAAACCGGAACGCGGATCAGCGAAGCGAGAATCCTCTGCCCCGGCATCGCCATCGTGGAAGCCAAACCCGCCGAATACATCCGCTACCATCACCGCATTGTCGCCGCCGTCGAGGACTGCATCCACGTCGAGGCCGTCCTCAGCATCGATGAAATGTGGGCCTGGCTGCCCTACAATCTGCGCGATCCGGCCACCGTCGAGGCCATCGGACGGCGCATCAAGGCGGCCGTCGCCCGCGACGTCTCGCCGGTCATCAAGGTGAGCATCGGCGCCGGGCCTAACAAATATCTGGCGAAGATCGCCAGCAAGATGCGCAAGCCCGACGGGCTCTTCCTCATCGAGCACAGCGACCTGCCGGACATCCTGCATGCCCTCAACCTGCGCGACCTCACCGGCATCGCCCGCAGCATGGAAACGCGCTTGCACGCCGCCGGCATCCATACCGTGGCACACTTGTGCGCGGTCCCGAAACCGGTGCTGCGCGGCGTGTGGGGTGGCGTGTTAGGCGAGCGTCTGTGGCACCTGTTGCGCGGCGATGAAATCCCCGACCTGGTTTCCGCCCGCAAGTCGATCAGCCACTCACACGTGCTGCCGCCGGACAGCCGCGCGCCCGACCGCGCCTGGCCCATTCTCTGCAAGCTGTTGCACAAGGCCTGCGAACGCCTGCGCGCCCACGGCCTGTTAGCCGGCGCGCTCACCCTGCAACTCGCCTTCCCCGGCGGCCCGTCATGGGCCGCCGAAACGCGCACCGCGGAAACCGACTCGACCCTCGTCCTCCTGCGGTTGTTAGAAAAACTGTGGCGCGAGCGGCCCGACCCGCGCCGCCCGCTCTTGCAGGTGGGCGTGGTGCTCACGCGCCTGTGTGAACACGGCAACTACACGCCGTCCTTGTTCCAAACCGCCAGCAATGCCACGGCCGCCACCGACCCCGCCAAACACCAGCGCCTCGATGCCGCCCTCGACCAACTCCGCGCCCGCTACGGCCGCCGCGTGGTGTACTTCGGCAGCGTCCAGGAAAGCCGCGACCACGCCCCCATGCGCATCAGCTTCACCCACATCCCGGATGGGACACTGGAACAGGATTGATAGAAAAAAGCCGCCGGAGGTGATCCGGCGGCTGTTAGTATAATGGATTAATGAAAGGCTTGGAAAATCAGGCGAGTTTTGCTTCTTCCTTCGTGTCCTTGTCACATCCGTCCTTCTTGCACTTGCCGCAATCGGCGAGGGTGCCTTCGGCCTTCTTGTCCTTGTCGCACTTGCCGTCCTTCTTGCATTTGCCGCAATCGGCGAGGGTGCCTTCGGCCTTCTTGTCCTTGCCTTCGCCGTCCTTCTTGCATTTGCCGCATTGGGCGAGTTTGGCTTCTTCTTTTGCTTTCTTACACTTGTCACATTTGTCGCAATCGCCCTTTTTGCACTTGTCGCAATCACATTTGCTACAGGCGGCGATGATGAGATCCTTCTTGATGTCCTTGACGGAACCGGCGAAGGAGAGTGGGCTGATGATCAATGATGCGCACAGAGCGCTGAGGAACAGTTTCATAATAATGTGGTGTTGGTGGTGGTGGTTTGGGGTTGTGGGCACAAGCTACCCGGCTTTGACAGTTCCGCCAGTGGAAATTATTCAAAAAATTCCGCCTTCCGGAAAAAATCCGCTCAGGATTCATCAGTGAAACGCCGCCAAGACAAAAATGTTTCCAAAATAACCCGGTTTTTTCACGGGCGGACCGGCCAATACTGTCATTTTAAGTTGACAATCAGGCGAAAGGGTGTATTTTCGCGTGCATGGCAAGGCACGCGAAAACCATCTCCCAAGGAAACACCGCAACCGAACATCTTAGCATGGGGGTTCTTGCCCTGTGCTTTCCCCTGCAAAAGATCAAGGACATCATCGCCGCATGCGACAAGGCCGACAAGCGGGTCCGCGATCTGCCGGCGGCTCTCATTGTCTACTATGTGATCACCCGCTTTTTCCCCCGCACATCCTGCGGATAGAGGTAGCGATAACCCGTACGCTGGCCGATCACCTTGTAATGCCGTGGTTCAAGACCGACCTCCTCGCGCACCTCGCGGAACAGCGCTTGCTCGGGCGATTCGCCCATGTCCACTCCTCCTTGCGGAAATTGCCAGGCCCCGGGGATGCTCGCCCGCTCGCAGATCAGTAAACGCCCGGCTGCATTCACCACCACGGCGGCGACGTTTGGACGGTAGCGAACCATGGCGACAAGGTACATTCTCCGCCCCACGCTGGCAATCCTTAACTTTTCCGAATCTTTGTGACTCGTGCTGGCCAAGCGGCGATCCAACTGCTACCTTATGCCCATGTTCTATCAACTCTTCCTTGCCATGACGGTGGTTCTGCTCGCATGCCCGCTTTCTCTCCATGCCCAGACCCCGAAACCCACCCCCACCCCGACTCCCGCCGCCAACGATAAAATCGATGACTCCCAACAGCCTAACCGTTTCTGGCAGGCCAGCGTCGGCGGTGGCCATTATATGGTGGCGCTCGACCGCATTTCGGCCATCAGCCGCCATAAGTATCTGCTGGATGGAGGCATCATCGTCGATGAAGTCACGGTGGACGCCCTCGGCCAGGCGCTGGCACGCTTTTATTTCCTCGCTCCCGTCACCGATGCGACGGGCAGCGCCGCAGGCAACGCGGCCGCCCGTATCGTCGAACGCAGCCGCGAACTCATCGACAAGGCGGCCTCCAATCTCGGCACCAACGTGCAAAACATGGTGGTCAAAAAATTCCCGGAAACCACCCACGCCCACACCATCGAATACCGCGTCATGTCCGCTGAAGAACTCACCGGCCTCTACAACAGCGTGCGCACCGCCTGGGAATCCAACCACGGCCGGAAATTCACCATCAAGTGATCGATTGCGTGCAGTTTGCGATCGATGTTATCCGCCGCCATAAGGAAAAGCCATTCTTCTTCTACTATTCGGGTGGACGTAATGCTGGCGGAGAGCCAACGAGGCGGATGTGACTTCAGAGATTGCGGTGAAAGCGGTTGCAGGATGGGTCCGCAGTGTCTTAAATCCGTCCCCGTGCCCCATTTGGACATGCCAACTTTCACCGATGGAGCGGTGACGAACCGCGATTTCCTGCGGTCGGTATTCCTTTCCATGCTGCGTGCCCGGATTCTGGAAAACAAGCTTTCCAGCCTCTACAAAGCGGGGAAAATCTTTGGCGGTGTTTATCTGGGACGCGGTCAGGAGACCGTCAGCG
The DNA here is from genome assembly GCA_026397695.1 of Verrucomicrobiota bacterium. GTDB lineage: Bacteria > Verrucomicrobiota > Verrucomicrobiia > Verrucomicrobiales > Akkermansiaceae > Luteolibacter. The sequence continues at coordinate 3,560 of JAPLUJ010000428.1, forward strand.
CCACCCTCGGCACCGCGTTGATCCAAGGCACGGACGTTTTCGCCCCGCTCATCCGTGACCAGGCGGGACGCACGGCATTCGGCGAACCGCTGCTCGATTGCACCCGCACCTACCTCGGCTCCGTACAAGGACCGATGCGCGGGCGTGACGGCAACATCCACCGCGGCCGCCCGAAATCAGGCATCCCGGTCATGATTTCCCACCTTGGCTCCCAGGTTTCAGTGGTGGCGGGACTGCTTTTCG
>JAPLUJ010000428.1:3822-6260 GCA_026397695.1 Verrucomicrobiota bacterium
GCCACCTGTCTCGGTGACGGTGCCACATCCACCGGAGCTTTCCATGAGGGCATCAACCTCGCGGCGGTGGAAAAATTGCCTTTGGTGCTGATCATTGCGAACAACCAGTTTGCCTACTCCACTCCGAATCACCGGCAGTTCGCCTGCGCGGATCTCGTCGAACGAGCCCGCGGCTACGGCATCGGGGGCTTCGCGGTGGATGGCACGGATCTGCTCGCCTGCGCCTCGGTCATCACCGAAGCCATCCGCCGCGCCCGTCAGGGACTTGGCCCGCAAATGGTCGTCGCACGCCTGCTGCGCCTCTCCGGCCACGGCGAACATGACGACGCTTTCTACGTGCCCAAGGAGGTTTGCGATGACCACTACGGGCGGGATTGCCTCGATGTGGCGATGCACCAACTCGTCGAAAATGGCATCACCACTCCCGCGGAAATCCATGCCTGGCAGGACCAGTGCGCCGAGGAGGTGCAGCGTGCCGTGGCCCAGGCCCAACAGGAAGCCCCGCCCGATCCCTATCATGAAGAGTGGACCGCGCTGGCCACTCGTTTCCCCTTGCTTGTTAGACAATCCGCCACCCCACCCGTTAGCCCGTGAGCGTGACCTACATTGAAGCCATCCGCGAAGCGCAGGAAACCTTGCTGCGCAATGACCCGCGCGTGTTTCTCTACGGTCAGGACATCGCCACCTTCGGCGGCGCTTTCAAGGCCACCAAGGGCCTCGCGGAAATGTTCCCGCAACGCGTGTTTGACAGCCCGATCTCCGAGGACGCCATGATCGGCCTCGCCGTGGGCGCCGCCATCGAAGGCCTGCGCCCAATCGTGGAAATGCAGTTCGCGGATTTTTCCTCGATCGCCTTCAACCAAATCGTCAACCAGGCCGCCACCCATTTCTATCGCACCGGCATACCCATCCCCATCACCGTGCGCCTGCCCTCGGGCGGTACCGCCGGCTCCGGCCCGTTCCACAGTCAAAGCATGGAAGGTATCTACGCCCAGTATCCCGGCCTCGTGGTTCTAACACCCGCCAGCGTTTCGGACGCCTATCACATGCTCATCGACGCGGTCGCGCTCGACGACCCGGTGATCTTCTGCGAGCACAAGTTCCTCTATCGCTGGCTCAAGGCGAAATCCATCAACGGCGATCTCCTGCCCATCGGCCAAGCCCGCATCATCCGCCCCGGCAAACACGCCACCGTCGTCGCCTATAGCGCGATGGTTCACGAGGCCGTGCGCGCCGCCGACCACCTCCAACATGACGGCTGGAATATCGAAGTCGTCGATCTCCGCTCGGTCAAACCCCTCGACATCGACACCGTGCTCGCCTCGGTCGCACGCACCGGACGGCTGCTCGCCGTCGGTGAGGCGTTTCCCTGGGGTGGCGTCACCGCGGAAGTCGTCGCGCGCGTCACCGAGGAAGGCTTCCATCTGCTAGACGCGCCGCCGCAACGGCTCAACGCCCGCGACACGCCCGTCCCCTACCATCCGAAACTCTGGGCCGCCCACCGCCCAACGCCCGAATCCATCTGCCAGGCGCTCCGCAACCTGCTCACGTTCTAACTGTTTAGTGTTTGGAATTTAAAATTTAAATTTTTCCAGCGATGCCCACGGTTCCCATATTGATGCCACAACTCGGAGAGTCGATCGCCGAGGCCACTGTCGTCCGCCTTGGTGTTGCGCCGGGGGATGCGGTTCGGGCCGATCAGGAAATCATCGAGGTGGAAACCAACAAGGCGATCATGGGCGTGACCACCTTGTGCCATGGAATCGTTGCCGAAATCCGTGCGCAAGAGGGCGTCTCCTACTCGGTGGGAACATTGTTAGGCCTGCTGGATGTCACGCTGGAGGAAGGCACCCGCACCGGCGTGGATACCTTGGAATCACTCGAAGCAAAACGTGTCGCCACCCACCAGTCGGTCAGCCCGAGCCGGGCCGAGGCCAACCTGCACTTCGCCCTCGATGACAACGATGACTATGAGGAAGCCCCCGCCGTGGTGCCCAGCATCAAAGGCCTGCCGGTGCCCGCAGGGACCATGGGCGCTCATTACATATCACCACGGATGCGTGCCCGGATGAACGATCTCGGGCTGCGCGAAGCAGACATTTCCGCCGTGGCGGGAACCGGTGCCGGCGGACGTGTCACGGTCGAAGATCTGGAAAAATTCCTCGCATCCCTTGATGCCTGGCCAAGCACCCAAGCCTCGTCGATGCGCCGTGCGGTGGCCGACGCCATGCGCCGCAGTTGGACGCGCCCGCTGGCCACCGTCGGATTTCCCGCCATTCTGGATCGGGTGCTGGAACACCGGCGCAGCCACACCCCCAAGCCCGGCCTCACCCTCTATGTGCTCCGGGCCTTCGCCCTCGCGTTGATGGAAAACCCGACCACGGCGGGCTATCTGATAGGCGACAAAATCGTCCACCCGCGCTCGTTTGACATCGGCG
>JAPLUJ010000059.1:0-13289 GCA_026397695.1 Verrucomicrobiota bacterium
CCCCTCTCCATCGATGCCTTTCGGATTCCCTTTATCATCGGGGGCAACCGCGAAGGCCCCAAGGCCCGGGATGATTTCGTGGAAGCCGCGCATCACATGCTTCCAGTATTCCGGCCCCTCCAGGCATGCATCGCGCTGTCGCTTACGGCAACGATCATCACCGGGATATAGAATGTAGGCACCTTCGGAACGTTTGATCGCATCACGATAGGCGTGCATCTTGAGAAGGTCTTGCCGTTTGTAATTCCCCGGTGACCGTGAGTCTTCTCTATCAACGTCGACGCTTCCTCTCGTGCCAAAGAGTTCATAAAGTCTGTTTACTCTGTATTTGGCATCAAGATGAATGTGCACCAACAACTCCTGATCTTCCGCAATCTCCATCGATTCATCCGGCGATTTTCCCTCCATTGCCGGCCAGAAGCTTAGGGTGTAATCAGGGTGCATCCTTCGGGACCAACTCCCTTCCTGTCCTCGATCCCCTGTCACCTTGAATTCCCGGTTGTAGTGGAAAGAAGCATGCAGATGACGGTGTGTTTTTGAGAAACTGCCGGTGAACGGGCCGAGTGGCACTCGTTTCTTCAGCTTGAGACATGGCGAACCGTCATCCCACCCTACAATCAAATCCTCGGCGATCGGCTTGGCTCCTTCGCGGTTGAACCGAGAGCAGAACCAGTCTAAAAGTCCGAAGAAAAGCCAGTATTCGTAAAGGTCAGCAACGTTCCTCTGGCCGGCATGGAAGAGTTCATCGCCGCCATCCCATGAGATGTCAGCAGCGGTGCGGAAGCGAAGCCACCACTGAAGAAGCTCGCGATAGCCGGCTTTTCGCTGCAAGACCGGACTACCAAGCGGAATCATATGAATCTCACCTATCCCATGGAACATCGAGTGAGACATCCACTGTTCGATCTCATGTGACAATCTCCGGGCCAAAGCGGCCGCGCTGAGCCATGCAGATCCAGCCCGCTCAAAGATTCGTTCGGCGTTACTGAGGAATGCAAAAAAGTCGCGGAGAGCATGCTTGACAAAACGATTCTCAGGCGTGTCCAAGGTGGGAACCTTCCGTTGAACAGAGACCCGCGCCGCCACCGATCTCAAACCGGTCACCATCTCTAGCGGATGCCGCTCTGGCAACTTAACGCGCCGAGGAGAATGCACCAGCGAACGGATTGCCTGGGGCGTCCACTTAAAAGGACGCTCCACCGGTAAGGTTTCTGGTTCAGTTTCCAACAGTTCATGGGGATAGGCGAGAATCCTTTGAAGTGCGGCGGCAAATTCCTGGCTCTCAATCACCTCATGCAATAATTCAAGTTGCACTTGAAACCATCCCTTATCCTCGCGCTCCTCAAAGGTGGAGTGAAAGAAGACCCTGGATGATGAACGCACATCCGCAACAAGATCTGCCATGCGATTAGCTAGGTTGAGAAGCATGCCTCGGTATTCTGAACGATAGTCGAGCTTGACTGATCGAACATCGACGAGCGCTGAAGCAAGTGCTACCTTTGAAAGATCCTCGGCGTCTCCCTCGACAATCTCCATCAGAAGCGTTCCACAGAAGCTTCCAGTTTCAATCCTGCCGGAGTCGGGCCTGTCTGAGGCGAGCCTTGGTCGCCTTCTTGATAGCGTCGAGCGAAGTCGAAGATCTCTCTTATCTAGCACAGGAATTAGGTCATAGTAATATCGACCGTTCTCTCTCAACTGAAATCTCGTCTCTCCAAAACATTCAATTTCGTCGTCACTCACGTCAATGATAGGTGAGAGTTCAACCCTACTCTCAGCTTTCATATCTGGCGATATTTCAAGACGCGCCACGAGCACCCCATCGCGGGTGTGACACTCAATCACGGCGATTTCTTTGCTTGTCATCGCCGTGTCGGTCTAACTCTCAGGGAAGGAGGTAAATCCATTTGCATTCAAATGTCTCCACATCCGATAAATCTTTTCTGCACTTAATTTGTAACGCGCATTGGCAGGAATGTCGCGGGAAGGATCTTTAAGAGCTCCGCTTTGGGCAGGATTGTTCAAATCCAAAGCGACGGCACTAAAATCTACAGCATTATCATTGTGGGGGGCAATACAAGCAGCATAGAGCTTCTTAAGTAATTGTCCAAGTTTCACCTTCGATCCATGCAGCTTGGGCAAAAACTTTTGATAAACAACAGAGTCCAGCGCATGATCGAGCCTATCACGACCCCCTGAATCGGAATCTTTTCTGCTTCCACCACCAAGATTTTCCGGGTCAGCTTCCCAACATTGTCCGGCTCCAAGCGCCTTGAAAAAGGCAACGAATCTCCAAGCCTCGTTTGCCACACGAAATCCGAATTCTGCGCCGTGTTCCCGCAAAATCGAGTAGAACAGCTTGAGATCCGCCTCAAAGCGGGCTTTCTCGGTTGGCTCGATTCGCGATGGAAAAGTGTCAGTCGATGACACAAGGAGAGGCCCATATGATTTGCCAAGACCATCGATAGCCTCCAGATTGGCCGACTCAGGAGAGCGCAGAAATGCCGCCATTTCATCTGGTCCAACTCCAAATTCGATGACGTTCGCGCGGTCGAGTACCTTTGGCGAAAACATGTAGGTCGTCTCATCGACGTTTACAGTTCCTATGACAAAGAGATTTGCAGGGAGCTTAAGTATTGGATCAACAGACCGAGTGTTCTGTGGGCGTCCGTCGGCATCCGTTTCATCACAGTACAATGTCATGCCCTCGTCCGATTCAATCATTGACAAAAAATCAGCAAAATATCGCTCAACATGAGATAGATTCATCTCGTCAAGGATCAAGAAATGGGGCACATCTTGAAATGACGCCTCACATGCGTGTCTTATCAGATCAAGAGCAGGCCTAGAAACGTAACGATCACTATTTAATCCATCAGGATAGCCTAATATGTTCTCGTTACCGCTCCAGTCCGCGCCAACAGGAATGAGTGCGTAACATGGATTTGGCTTCTTGCCTTTAGATCTATCGGCAGGATCGAGATAGCCAGGGTCAACCGTTAACCATCTCGCCAATGCTTGGCAAATCTTCGTCTTTCCAGAACCGGAAAGACCAGTTAGAATGACAAAGTGCTTACAACAAAGGGATGCAAGCAGTCGCTGAACGAGAGTCAACCCAAACTTCAATTTGGCACTGATTTCTGCGCCTTCGGTGAACAACTCAGGCATTTCTTCCCAAGAATCTTCGGGCTGAATCTCTTCTGGCGCGACTCCATCCGTTTGAGTATCTCCACCTCCGGTGGCTATGGCATCCACAATATCTGCGTCAGGAAAGTGAACTGAAAATGCTGCATCGTAAGGAACATCCCGATACTTCATCATCCGAGTTACCTTCGGGGATCCGTTTTCGACCACGACAAGTATCATCGCTTTGTAATGACCACGGCCTCGTTCGGCGTAGTTTCGAAGTGTGGTCGTGGCACTGTTTGTCGTGGAAAATGACGTCTTGCCCTCTGGCACAATTACGAAACCAACCCCCAAGGAAGTCTCTTGTGTCGCCTGCCTGCCCTGACTGAATCGGATTGGCAGGTTAGTTGTCCGCGTGCCAGCACCAACAGCATAGACGTCCGCCGAGGAAACACCGAAGAGGCCGCCGAAAAGCTCCCGTATTGGATAGAACTTGGCGGTCGAAGTGTTGCTTAAGCCACCGGCGTATTTAGCAACCATTTCCTGGTATAGCGTGTTTAATTTTTCTGTAGCACTCATTGTTTATTGGCGTGGATTTCAAGAGAATTCAAAAAGCGATTTGAGTAAACGACGTTAGTGCAAATCTTTGCACGTGACAAAAATCCGCGAGTGGCCCTCTCACTCAGTGGCTTTAGGGACTCGGACAAGTAATCGCTTAAGCTGTGCAATTTCCTTGAAGCGGGCCAGGTCGAGGCCCCGCTCACATATACCTTTCCGCCCCCTCCCCATGCAGCCGAGGGCCACCGACCACTCGTCCATTCGGGATCTGAACTAGAGTCGTAATTACCAGGTTTAGCAAAGCGTTGAGCAAGCCATATTGACAATTCCGTATTAACCGCGTTACCCACCAATCGCCAGCGAGAATTTTTTCGTAAAGTCTTGTCTTTCTCGACAGAAATCGTCCAATCACGAGGAAACCCCTGAAGCCGTTCTGCATCTCGGATGGTGATGGTTCCTGCAAAGTCATCACGAGGAATCCACACGGCAGGTGGAGATGGAATGCCAATAGTTGAACCGCCTTTTATAGGGGGGACACCTTCCCTGGTCCAACCAACGCCCCGACTGCCCTCCGTCCAGTAAAAACCATATGCAAGCTCTTCAGAAACTTCCGAGGGTTTTCCATCCACATCTTTTTTATCAATCCCACCAGTAAGAAGAACATTCTTTGGGTCGTGGTCACGGCATGCAAGAAACAAGACCCTAGGCCGCCTCTGCGGTATCCCGAAGCATCGCGCATCTATAGTGCGGTAACACCATTTATAGCCCAGTTCCTCAATGTTCTGAGTCAGGATGCGCATCGCCGCACCACCTCCCAAAGACAGCATATAGGGAACATTTTCGACAACAATCCATGTTGGCCTAGGGCGGCTCTCTCTCACGAGGCGGAAGAGTTGAGAGACCAGACCAGATCTAGGGCCACTGATCCCTACTTTTCCACCTGCTTGACTCAGATCCTGACACGGAAACCCAGCAGTCAGCACATCGCATTTTGGAATCCGCGACAAATTACAAATGTCAGATTCAATCCGAACATCAGGGAAGCGGTGCCGGAGAACCTTTTGGGCGGCTGGATCGTTTTCGCAGAAAAGTTGAGTGTTGTGACCAGCTTTATGGAAGCCATACTCTAGACCCCCGATTCCAGAGAAGAGACTTGTGATGTTAAACTGCATAGCTTCAGGTAAGAGATTCCAATAGGGAGAGTGCTAAGACGTAACCTAGCTTAGGGGGGACGGCGTTCCCAATCAGTTTTTGTAACTGACGCCGCCCAGCATCACTGAATGAAAACCAGTCCGGAAAGAATTGTACCCTCGCCGCTTCGTGAGGTGTCAATGTTCGCTTGCGGTAGGGATGGACAAAGCGCCCTTGGCCGGTTGACCCAAATCCGCTGGTAATTGTCGGTGACGGTCTATCGGGATACATCCGTCCGTAAACGGATTTGTAGCTGTGATCTTTGTATTTGTGGCAATCCGGCCTTTCTTCATTCGGCAGCTCATGAAGGCTATTGTCAAAAAGATAGTTTATTCTTCGGAAGTTCTCCTTGGAATGTACGGCTGCACTGCGGAAGACATCAACCGGGTCGGCGTCCTCATCAGAAAGATCACCAATTGCCCACCATACAGGACGGGGGGAACGCTTTAGCGAGTTAATAAGCCGTGTGATTCGGTCCGGTGCCCCCGTAGTGCCGATAGTAAAATGACGTTTTCTATTCTGGGCGACTCCAAAATCCGCAGCATTCAATACAATCGAGACAAACTGGTAGCCTATGGATTCAAGCTCACGAACTGTTCTTTGTACCACCTGATTCTTCGCATGCTGGACCCCAGGCACGTTTTCGATCAAGATACAGCGCGGTTGAAAAATTTGTCCTGCCCGTGACATAACCCCATACAAGTCATTTCTTGGATCGTTACGGCGGGTATGATTATTTAGATCCGAATGGCCCTGGCACGGAGGCCCCCCAACGAGAAAATCAATTTCACCAACCGCGCCTAGCAGTGATTTTTCCGAACTAGATAGGCGCTTTCCAAAGGGACGGTCGATGAGGCGCTCGATTGGATCTGTAAGTGCAGCACCGGGACTGAGGTTATTTGAATAAACTGCAAGGGCCGCTTCGTCGATATCGCATGCCAATTTTATAGAGTGGGAGAGGCCAAGACTATGGGCCGCCTCGGCGATACCAAGTGATAGCCCCCCACATCCAGCAAAGAGGTCCACGGTCGCAATCTGCCGGGAATATGTGCCAAGCGAGGGTGGTTTTGAGTTCGCAAGCCAAGCGATATCAAAGATCGAAGACAGGTCCCATTCGACATTTTTATCTGTGGCAGCCTTTAGAACACGAAGCTTGGTGCTGTGAGTTTCACACCCTATCATATTTGATCGACAATGAAAAGTGGTTGCCGCTCGACGAGGAGCCTCTCTACGGCTTTTCTAACTACCCATGAAGCTGAAACATCAAGCTTGTGGGCGAGAGCGCTGATTTCGTCGTAGTCCCTAGAGGGGAAAGACACGGTGATTCGTGTGCTCCCCCGACGCGCGGTCGGAGCACCCTTTTCCTGTTCTAGGCTGCCGTGAACCATACCGCATCGTTGTGCATCACCATGATGCGCGTCAAGTGGTTTCTCAGGAACTTTAAGCGCCGAGACGACAAACTCTCTTGTGTCAGAGCCACCAACAGACCAATCCGGGGCCATCGTAGTCGAAGCTGGCGACGATTTGCGATGGTTTCCGTCAACCCCACTGGCCGCTGTATGGTGCAGGAGAAAAGCGCGGATTTTTCGCCTGAGGGCTTGCAAATTGTTCTCTTTTCTGTTCAAATGTGCACTCACAAATCAACCACCTAGATCCCATGTCCAAATCCCGTAAATTCAATGCCCGCCGCTTTTTCGACGCCTTCCAAGGCCATGAGAATGAGTTGGCGACCCTATTCACCCACTTCGGCAGGACGCTTCCAGAACCCTTCACCACTGAATCAACCGCCAGGGAGGCATGCAAGGATTTTGGGGCCGTGGATCCATTGACGGTGCTGCTTTACCAACTCAACGATTTGGCTTCCACCAAGGGGCGGGAAATCATCGAAGCAACGGCCGCGAGTTTCGCCATTCCGGGGGATGTGCCAGGAACCGACGTGACGCACCAGCGGGCGGCCCTGTGGCTGTGGAATGCCGACAAGGACGACGCGTTCGAAAGCGCAATGGACAGGCTGGCGGCGTCAGGCGTGCAGGGTGGGCAAATCGCTCTCTTCCCGGGCAAGTCCGCCAAACTGATCGAGGATGACGCCATTGCGTTGGCTGGTTTTGAGACGCAGCTCAACGCGAACATCGCGTCGTGGAAAGGGGCAGAGCGCTTCATCGTCCACCATTACCGCGATGGAACCATGCTGGTGATTCTTGTCTTCTGTGAGCGGACCGCTGAAGTTCACTGGGAATTGGAACCGGGCACGATGGCCGTCAAAACCCGCATCGGCCGTCCGGTCATCCAGGATGTGCTGTTCTATGACCAGAGCACCGGCGAACTCGAAATAGAGGCAGGGCAGGTGAAACATCGGGAGGTGCTTCGCAATTCGTTCGCCGTCGGCGTGATGAGTGACGACTCGTTTTTCCCAATGGAGCAGAGCACTCGGGTTTTGAATCTCCAAAAACTGATCGGGATGGACTTCAAATTGCCCGTGCGCCCAGGCTCGGGTCATCAGGTGCAAATCACAGGCGTCACGCTCAAGGAATTCATCGCGAGGAGGTCATTCACGTCAGATTTCACAGCGAATCGCCATGACGTAATCGCCATGCTCAGGGCGAAGAAAGCCGAAGGACTGCTTGAAAAAGCGACCGTCCACAAAGTCCGAATCGAATTGATTCTCGGTCCGGGACGACTTGACCGCAAATCCATCGAACTGAGCGGCGACAACCGCATCAAATTTAACCGCGCCAGCCATGCCGACGAAGTCTATCAATATCTCCGCCACTGGACCCTCATGGGAAACCGGGGAGTGGAAGAGCAGAGTGCTGCATGAGCTGAGGGCCGGGGAACCATGTGTCTTCCCTGCGTGCGCGTTTGGCGTTCACCCGATGGCAGCGTTGGTTGAGGCTGGTCTGTTTCGTCGAGATTTCCCACCTGGGAACGGCGATCACATCGGTCTGGAAATCGACGGCGGTATGGCGGAGTTCGGTGTGTTCCGGGTCCGGGGGGAGTTTCATTGCGACGAAACTCGCGATGCAAACCCGCGGAAACTGCGGTATTCCGAAGCCGAATTGACGATGCACACGCTCAAGCGAGGGGCGTTTTACGCTCTCATGGCTAAGGATTTTGGCGTCGCGGGTCAGGTGGTTTGCTTGGATCAAGGCATATGGGAGCTTGGCCGGAAAAACATTCCGAAACTAGGCAGGGCCAAGATCATTTTCGCCGAGCAGGGCTTAAGAGGAAACGATCTGGTTGCCTGCTTGGTGCGGCACGGTTTCAAGACCAACTGCCTGCTTTATCATGGCAAACCACCGACTCCGATCAGTGTGCCAGAGAAAAACGTCGAGGCTTCGGCGGTTCTTGTGACGGACGGGCGCTTTGTCACCGAGGCCTTCAAGGATGCAGCGGCATCGAGAACCGAATCGATTCCGGAGACCGGGGTCGATCTCGATTCGACTCCCCATAAGCTGGTGATTTGTGGCGAGGATTTTCCGATGCCTTTGCACCAAGGAAACCCCCTCATCGGGCTGAAGTATATTGCTGTGCTTTTCGACCGCGCTCGCGAATGCATCCCTGTGTGGGATCTATTTGTGGCTGCCAAACCGGGCTTGTCCGACCCGGGTGCTGATGGCTCGAACGAGGGGGATGAAGAAGATCCGACTGATACGGAGCAGGTCAGCACCGGCATGAAGCTGAGCGACAACCTGCAAAGTATCCAACCAAGCTGGGAAGATGCTAGAATGGACCCGGGGACCCGGAAAATCGTCGGGCAATCAGGCATCTCAAGAATGAGATCTCCGAACTCAAAAATTACCTTGATGCCGGACAGGGTGTTGGCGGTAGGAGGCGAGCTATCAAGCACAGTGATCGGGACAAAGCCCGTGATTCCGTGCGCGGCGGCATCGGTGTTGTGATCCAACATGTCGCAAAGCAGAATCCTGCGCGTGCCGAGGAGCTTAGGAATTCGCTCGATCTCGGGTATGAAGTGATGTTCAAACCGCCTCCTGAGTGGGGGATTTAGTGGTCTGGGAGTCTGCAAGCTCCCAAATGGGAGTCTGAGCCTCCCGCCTTGGTTTTTGACACCAAAAGCCAAGGTATGACCACCACCACCATTTTTGACGAACACGCCGTTGCCCCGTTATGGGCGACACGCGATGTGGCGAAATTTCTCGGATGTTCCGAGCGCCAAATTCCACGCCTCCGTGACGAGGGTCTGCCCGCCGTGCGTGTGGGTGGGTTGGTCCGCTTCATCCCATCCAAGGTGATGACGTGGCTGGAATGCCGGGACGAGCGTGTCCGCCAGTTGGCTGACATCGCGGTCTCCGGTGACGAAGACAACGCCGAGTGCGCAGCAGCGGATCTGGCCCGCGAATTTCCCATTCCCCTCTCCTGACCGATTTCCTCCGTCGGTCGGGCTGTGCCGGCGGTGGGACCATTGAAGCGGCCAACCACAAACAAAACAAACAAACAACAACATCATTACCATGAAACTATCAGCCACTGGCTCCACCACACCATTTGAAGCGCACCCCGAATACGACGGTCAGGCCGTTTGCGTGGATGTGACCCCACCCAAGAAAACCCAATCAACCTACGGCGAAAAGGAAACGTTCCGCATCGTCTATGAAACCCGCGAACTGCGGCAGGATGGGAAACCCTATCTGTTATTCAGTCGTGGCTTCACACCGTCGCTGCATGAAAAGGCCGCGCTCCGTGCGTTCCTCAAACAATGGTTCGGGCGCGACCTAACGACCGCCGAGCAGGCCGAGTTCGACACAGAATCACTCGTTGGCCGTCCGGCGCGGGTGTCGGTGGTCCATTCGGAATACAACGGCACGACCTACGCGAACATCGGTTTGATCCGCGCCGACAAGTCGGGTGAACCGCTCAAGGCATCGGGCAAATACACCAGGCAGAAGGACCGTCAGAACAACGACGAAAAATTCCGCCCGGCATCCAACAGCAACGAATCCGGCACCCCGTCGGATTGGCGGCGCGTGAAGGTGCATATCGGCCGCCACACCGGCATCGATCTGGGCGAACTCGACCGCGACTCGGTGGAGGCGCTTCTAACGAAGTGGCTGCCCGTGGCGCTCGAAATGGCGAAACCGCTCAAGGCCGACCGCGAACTCATCGCCGCACTCCAACAGGCGAAGCTGGCGCTCATCGCCGAAGACGACGAGGACGACAACATTCCGTACTAACATGCACAGTGAGATCAAAGGTCCAGCCGACCGCTTCCTCGACCTCGCCGTCGCCGGAGAGAACGTGTTTCTCACTGGCGCGGCGGGGTCCGGGAAGAGTTATGGGGTGCGGGAATTCATCAAACGCCACCGCGACACCCACGTTACGGCAAGCACCGGCGTGGCCGCTCTCAATGTCGGCGGCATGACCGTGCATCGATGGAGCGGCATGTTGCTCGGCCCGGCCAAGGGGCAGGATTTCGAGCGATACTTTGCTCAACTCTCACGTGACCCCAAACCGAGCGTGCGTATCGCCTTCAACCGGGTGCGCCGATGCAAGCGGCTGGTGATTGATGAAATCAGCATGCTGTCCGGGCACGCGTTCGGGTATCTGGATTTCCATTGCCGCAAAATCCGCGACGATGACAGTCCGTTCGGTGGCATCCAGGTGATCGGGACAGGGGATTTTTTACAACTGCCGCCCGTTAGAACGAACCCGGCGCATGCCTACGACTGGGCGTTCGACTCGCCAGCGTGGGAGGATGCCGGATTCCAGACCGTCGAGTTGCGGCGCATCATGCGGCAGGACGAACCTGAATTCGTGGCGGCATTGGCAAAATTCCGCCGGGGCGAGATCGACGGCACCACCGAACGCCTGTTGCGCCCGCGCATCCATTTGTTTCCCGCTAGGGACATCACCCGGCTCTTCACCCATAACTCGATGGTGGACCGCTGGAACGATTTCTGCCTCGGCGAACTGCCCGGCCCCGAGTCGGTTAGGGAAGCCGAAACCTGGGGACCGCAGAACCAAATCGACTTTCTCGAAAAGAATTTGCTCACGCCGAAAATCCTGCGGCTCAAGCCGGGTGCCAAGGTCATGTTCACCGTGAACCGTCCCGACGATGGATTCGTCAACGGCCAGACCGGCGACGTGGTTTCTATCGGGCTAACAAACGTGGTGGTTCTAACGGAAGGCCGGGAACTGGAGGTGGCACCCTACCGCTGGCGCTATGATTCCAACGAACCGGGAACCGCCTGGTTTGAACAACTGCCACTGCGGTTGGCCAATGCGCTCACTATACACAAGGCGCAAGGTCTAACACTCGACTCCGCTTTCGTTGACGTGCGGGCCGCTCGTGAACCTGGCCAGGCATACGTCGCCATATCCCGTGTCCGCACGCTCGCCGGACTTCACCTCAAAGACTGGCCCAAAGGCGTCTTCGTCTCCCAGCGGGCACTCGATTTCCACTTTCCCAAATCACTCCCATGATCGCCTCAATCCCATCTAACATCAACACCCTCGACCGCCTGCAAGCCGCGCAGTTCTACACCGCGACGCTCGGGTGGGCCGTCCATCCGCTATACGCGCCCGACCGTGGTGATCCGCGTGAGCGCGGCAAAAAGCCGATTCACAAAGGCTGGCGCCAACACACTGCGGCCGACGTCACCCCGGAGGACTTGGCCATGCATTTCGGTCCCGGCACCAAACACAACATCGGTTGCGTGGTGCGCCCCCCGTTCATCCATGTCGATCTGGACAGCAAACCCGACGCCGGGGCCTCCGTGATGGAATGGCTGGCGGGTCAGCCGGAACTCGCCGCAGTGCCCCGCGAACGCACCGGCGGTGGGGTCCATCTGGCATTCATCTGCCGCGACATCCCCGAGGAGGTGATGAAGTCGAAGAAGGCACCCACCTGCCAGATCAACGACAAGATCGGTGCCGAACTCTATCTGGACGGGTTGAACCTTGCGCTCTCGCCGTCTGTTCACAAAACCGGCCACACTTATATATGGGAGATCACGGGCGACATCCCGGAAGTGAAATGGGCCGACCTGTGCCGGTGGTTCGGATTTTCCGCGCCGGAAACCAAGAAACGTGGCCGCCCCTCCAAGGAAAAGCCGTGGTGGTCGCGGTGGAACGAAGACCTGCGCACGCTCGATCTGGCCGGGGTGATGGAAGACCTTGGCCGCCTGGGTGCCTGCCTCGACCCGGACACCAACAAATGGTCGGTGCGGTGCCCGTGGGATGTGGAACACTCTAACGGTGCCAACGACGCGCCGGGATCCGACACCATCATTTTCAACCAACCCGAAACCATGCCGGGATTCCGGTGCCTGCACGCGCATTGTGAATCACGCGGAATCAGGGACGTGGTCGAATGGGCGGAAAAGCAAAAGCCCGGCATCATCGCCTCCCGTTGCGCGAACCTCCGCGTCTGGTCGCCGGGCAACACCAACGCCAAAGGCAGACCGCGCATCGTCCTCCCGGCGCTTGGCCGTGCCCATGGTGAGTTTGGTCAGGAACTCGGTCAACTCATCGCCCCGGCAATCAACATGTTCCTGTTCTCAACCAACGTGGTGGAAATCACCACCGTGCCGGCCGCCGACAAGGCGGGTTCGATTCCCGGCCACATGCTTTCAACACTCAAGGCGGCGGAACTCGTCACCGCAATCGAACGCACGGTGGAAACCGGCGTGCTCAAGCAAGACGAGGCGGGCGACGAGGTGTTCGTCCCGAAAAGCATGAGCGAACAGGACGCCCGCATCACGCTGGTCAACGGGTTTTTCAGTTCGTGCCTGCCGCGCATCCACCGCGTGCTCGACGTGCCGGTGCCGCACTTTTCCGACGACGGCAAACTCGTCTATCCAAAACCGGGATTCGACGAGCGCTTCGGCACCTGGCTCAACCCGCACGCGCCGAAACTCAAGACGATGGGCCTGACGGAAGCCTTGCGCTGGCTGTTGGATGATCTTTTCGGCCTGCCCGAGCAAGGCGGGTTCTGGTGGCAGGACGAACAAGCCCGCTTTCACGCGCTGGCCCGCTTCATCACCCCGTTCTGTCGCGGCCTGATGGGTTGGAACCGCCCCCCGCTCTGGATCTTCGATGGCAACCGCGAGGGTTGCGGCAAGGACACCTGCGCCGACATCACCCACATGGCCTACACCGGGCGCTCTATAATCTGTGCGCCGCTCTCGAAGGAATGCGATGACGAGATGCGCAAACGGATCACCTCCGCGCTCATGGCCGGCAGCAGGTTTTTCCACCTGGCCAACATGAAGGGGCACGTCCGGTACGCGTCGCTCGAAGCGGCCACCGACAACTCGGGCGTGTGGGAGGACCGCCGCCTCGGCGTGAGTGAAACACTCAGCCTGCCCAACGAAACCGAGTTTTCATTCTCCGCCAACAACGCGACCTGGGAACCGGACATCGAGCGCCGCTGCCGCCGGATCCGCCTGCGTTTCACGCCC
>JAPLUJ010000059.1:13331-15084 GCA_026397695.1 Verrucomicrobiota bacterium
CCACCGGTCGGAATTGCTATCCGCCGTGGCCACACTGGTTTCCGAATGGGTGCGGCAAGGATGCCCGCCCGGCCCGTCGCCATTCACCTCGTTCCCGGAATGGGGGCAGGTGGTCGGCGGCATCATGACCTGCGCCGGATTGCCGGACCCGTGCCTGCCGCATGAAGACAGCCAATCGTCCGGCGACCAGGCGACCAAGGCGATGCGGGATTTCTTCGTGCTGGCGTTCGATCATTTTGGCGACCGGGATGTGCTCAAAAAGGAATTTCAGGAGTTCGTCCAGCATGACGAGGGGGTCCATGAGTTGTTCGATTGGATCGATTTCGCTGCGCGGCGAGGACAAACAACCTTCGGCAAGCTGGTGGTGAAGTTCGACAAACGCGAACTCGGGGGCATCACGTTCCGCCTCAAACAGACGTCCAGAAACTACGGAATTTACCGATTTTATCGGGAGGGTGAAGGAACTCTTCCCTTATGTCCCTCACGGGCCAAATCCACCCCGGATTTTGTGGGACATATGGACATTGTGGGACATTTCCATACGCCATATATGGGAGAAAAAAATGACGATAAAAAAAATAAAAAACATGATGAATTAAATGATCTCTATAGAGGGGGTAGGGAAAACTCCCACAATGTCCATATGTCCCACAAGGCGGTTTTCTGCTCGCTGCGCAGTGACCTGGACCGCATCGCCCTCGATTTGACCGGGGCCGACCGCATCGCCCTGGACATCGAAACCTATGGCGACCGCAAGGGCGACGGCCTCGACCCGTGGAAGGGCGACATCCGCCTGCTCACCCTCAGCCGTCACGGCGGCACCATCTGGACCATCGACCTGCGTGCCATCGGCTACGAACTCGGGCCTATCAAACCGATCCTCGAAGAAGCGGGCATCATCGCCCACAATGCGAAGTTCGATTTGCTCTGGCTGCGGGTAGTGGCCGGCACCAAACCCGGCAACGACCTCGACAAGTGCCTGGAGCGGTATCTGGAAATCCCGCCAGCCGCCGATCACAGCCGGTCGGATTGGGCGTCGATGCTGCTCACAGATGACCAACTCGCCTATGCGGCCAGGGACGTCGCCTATCTGCACGACCTGCTAGGCGTGATGGAAAGCCAGTTGGAAATGACCGGATTGGACACGGTGTGGGCGCTGGAAAGCGCGCTGATTCCGTGCGTGGTGGGGATGGAAGCCACGGGCATCCGGGTGGACCGTGGAAAACTGGAATCCATCGCCGCCGAAGCGGACCGGCAGGCGCAACAGGCAACAGATGATCTCCGCGCCGCCCTTGGCAACCCGTCGATCAACCCGGGCAGTCCGGGACAGGTACTGACAGCACTCCGCGCCGCAGGCATTTCCTTGGAATCCACCGCCGAGGAAGCACTCAAGGCAGCGGACGACGGACGCCTGATTCCCCTGGTGCTCGCCCACCGCGAAGCGAGCAAGCGCGCCCAACAGGCGGAGGCATTGGTCGGCCATATCAAATCTGACCATCGCATCCACGGGCGGTTCGAACCGCGCGGCACCGCCACCGGGCGATTTTCATCCAAGGAACCGAACCTGCAAAACATCGGGCGGGGTGAAATGCGGGAAGCGTTCACCGCACCCGAGGGCCGCCGCCTGATCGTCGCCGACTACTCGCAGATTGAGCTGCGTGCGGCGGCTGCCATCGCCGGGGAAACCCGGATGATCGAGGCCTATCAGGCGGGTGCTGACCTCCACAAAAGGACGGCGTCCAACATTCTCGCA
>JAPLUJ010000489.1 GCA_026397695.1 Verrucomicrobiota bacterium
TCCACAACCAGCGCAGCCAACTGACCCGCGCCGACCTTGATGCCGCCGTCGAAAAGGCGCTCACCGAAGTCGGTCTCTGGAAAGACCTCAAGGACCGCCTCAACCAGCGCGCCACGGGACTCCAATTGGAGCAGCAACAAAAACTCTGCATCGCCCGCCTGCTCCCGCTCAAGCCGGAGATCATCCTGATGGATGAGCCATGCTCGGCGCTCGACGTCGAGGGCACCCGCGCCATTGAGGAGTTGATGTTCGAACTCAAGGGCCGCTACACGATCGTGATCGTGACGCACAACATGGCCCAGGCCCGCCGCGCCAGCGACGAGTGCATCTTCATGCTGATGGGCGAATTCATCGAACACTCGCGCACCGCGGATTTGTTCGTGAACCCCAAGAGTCCGCAGACCGCCGAATACATCGAAGGTCGTTACGGATGAATGCTTCATTGTGACAATTCTGTCACAAAGTATTGATTCAATGTGGCGGTTTCGTCACCTATGGGTTGCCCGCGCTTGCGCGCCATCCATCATCATCATGCAAACCATCAAGTCCGCCCACCGTGTGATCCTCGCCACCAGCCTGCTTGGCTGCCTGCCGGCCATCGCCGGAACCACCGTCACCCCCGCACCCACCGAATCCCCCGCCCCGACCAGCACCGCCACCGGCCTGCTGCTTGGCAAGCTGACCGGAGAGACCACCTATGACAGGATGTGGTCGGCCTTCACCCTCTACAAGGACGACAACAATCCGGTCCTCCAGGAGTTCTCACTGCAGGGCCGTTTCCAACTTCAATACGCCGACGGCAATTCGGACGACGGCCACTTCGACATCGAAGACTTCAAGAATGGTAACGCCGCCAATGCCCAGTCCGTCTGGGGCGATCATATTGAAGCCCGCCGCGCCTATTTGGGTTTTAAATCCAAGTGGTACCAAAACTGGAAACTCGAGGGCCAGATCGACGTGGATACCACCGATGGGATGGGCAATTTTTACCGGAATATCTATGACCTGTATCTCATCTATGCGCCCAGCGACGCCCTCAATGTGACCGTTGGAAAAATCGAGGTGAAGTTCGGTCGCGAACAGGAAATTTCCTCCAAGGAAATCCTGACCATCGAGCGCAGCCTGGTTTCCAACCTGCTTTACCCGGGTGAACTCACCGGAATCAAGGCCAACGGCAAGGGTATCGCCGAACATTGGCTCTATGACCTCGGGGTTTACGGCAATGACCGCGTGCGCGAGTTCTCCAACTTCGACCAGGGCGCCATCATCCTCGGAAAAATCGGCTACGACTACTCGGCCCAAACGGGGCTGGATACGGCCGTCGCCTCGTTGCAATACCTGCATAACACCGCGCCTGGCTACAAGGAACAAAACGATGACAACTTCTACGCCAGTGGTTCGCCCGCCTTCACCGACTCCATCGCGCTGACCAACGACATCACCCACGGCCGTTTCGGCCTCACCACCGATATCCTCTATGGTTTCGGCTACAAAGGTAATGCCGAACAGGCCGGCACCACCACGGCCATCAACCAATCCGACGTCTTCGGCATCAGCATCATCCCGTCCTACTATATTGCCGATGGACTGCAACTCGTCGGCCGCTTCCAATGGGCGACCAGCGGCGACGTCAAAGCCAAGAACGGCACCACTCCGGCCACCAGCAATCTGGGCCTTCCCAATCGCTATGAAAAATGGGCCCCCAACGTTATCCCTAACGGCGACAACTATACCTCGTTCTACCTCGGCCTGAACTACTACCTCTACGGCCACAAGCTCAAGATCATGAGCGGCATCGAGTATTCCATGATGGACGGCGGCATCGCCAATGCCGGCAAAAAACAGACCGCCTCGTATGACGGTTACACCTTCTTCAGCGGCCTGCGCTTCTCGTTCTGAGCATTCCCTCCAACAACCATTCCATCTAACAACACAACCGATGAAAACCATAAGTACCCTGTTATCTGCCGCCACCCTCGTCACGCTGGCCGGCGCACAAACCCTCAGCATCAAGGGCAGTGACACCCTCGGCGCCAAACTCGTCCCGCAGTTAGCCGAAGCCTTCAAGGCCACCGGCAACAAGGGCGTGAAATTCGAAATCGCCGCAGAAGGTTCGTCCACTGCCTTTCCGGCGCTGGCCAACGGCACCGCGCAAATCGGCATGTCGTCGCGCAAGGTCAAGGATGACGAGCGCACGTTCTGCCGCACCAAGGGCGTGTACCTCAAGGAACACCCGGTCTGCCACGACATGATCTGCGTCATCGTCAATAAAAACTCCCCGCTCACAGCACTAACCAAGGCCCAGGTCGCCAAAATCTTCACCGGTCAAATCAAGGACTGGTCGGAAATCGGCGGCGCGCCGGGCCCGATCTCGATCTATACCCGCAACACTTCGTCGGGCACCTACAAGGATTGGCAGAAACTCGCCATGGGCGGCCGCGACTATCCGTCGAGTTCATTGAAAATGGCCGGCAACGAACAAATCGCCCAGGAGGTGGCCAAGAACAAAAACGGCATCGGTTATGTCGGCCTGGCATACTCCAAGACCTCCGGCACCAAGACTCTCATCATCGACGGCGTGCAACCGGTCGCCCAATATGCCAAAAAATACGCTTACGCCCGTCTTTGTTACCTCTACGCTCCCGACAAACCGAGTGCTGAGGCGGACGCCTTCATGAAGTTTGTCGAGTCCCCCGCCGGACAAGACATCGTCAGCAAGGTCGGGTTCATCCCGGCCAAGGATCTGTAACAAACAAGGAGGGGCGATCTCCGAATCGCCCATGTTCATGAGATGCCAGTGATGAAAGAGAACCGCCGTTTCACTATCTTGCCATGGGAATGGGCGATTCGGAGATCGCCCCTCCTTGGTATCGTTGGCACATACCGCGATGACTATTTCATAGCCTAACCAATCCTATCCTATCCCACTGCGTTCGACATCCATGCCCCCAGAGGTAAGTCCATCACCTCCTCCCTCCCACCGCTATCAACGCCGGGGATTCTCGTGCGACCGGGCAATCAAGTATTTCTTCGCCTCCAATGCCGGACTGACCGCGTACTTTGCGGAAATCAACGGCCGATGTGCCCGCGAATTGAAACGCTCGCGGGAAGCGTCCGCAGTGTTCAACTCATTTTCCGATCAAACTTCCGCCACCCGCGACCTCATCGTCAACAACAAGGACACCGGCCTGGATCCCAACGCGGAGATGCTCGCCACTCTCCATAAAAACCACGCCATCCAAAAACAAAAGGCGCTCGCATCGCTGCCCGCCACGCCGCATCTCACCGCCGCCGAGCGCGAGCAATTGATAGAGTCCATCCGCACCCGCGATGCCACCGCCACCGAAGATCCGCTACTCGTCACCACCCTCGCGCAAGAATGGCGGAGTTGCGCGCCATCATCGACTCGTTCGAGGCCGCAGGCGCCGACCTGTCCACCCTCGTCACGGACATGACCGCTGCCGTCACCACCACCAAGGAGGCGGTGCAAAACGCCGACCTCCTGGAAAAAGACCGCAATTCCCTGCTCGCCGCCGCGGCCCATGCCAAGGACCTAACGGAACGCCAAAAACTCCTGGCCGACGCCCATGCCTCTCTAGCGGAAAAACCCGGGATCGATGGCCCGATGCAGACCCTCATGCTGCGCCAACCGGATTGCATCGCCACCCACACCACACTTCACCAGGCGTGCGCCGGCATCCTGGCCAAGCTCCCGCCTTCCCTATCCCAATCAGAAGCCAACCGTCTCCTGCACGCGGCTAACAAGGCGGCTCCGCTGTTTCTCGACGCCCTCGGCCAGGCACCACTGCAAATCCTCCAATGGCGGCACGACCAACCCGTGCCGCTAGCAGACGCGATCCGCTCGTTCCTCACCGGCAAGGATTGGGTCACCGGCGGCGCATGGCAGGATTTCTATGGCATCCTGCCACTGCTGATAGGTTCCCTGATGATTTCTTTGGTCGCGCTCTGCCTCGCCATTCCGGCGGGTGTCGGTGCCGCCATTTATATCAACCAATTCGCCTCGCCCACCGAGCAAGCCGTCGTCAAACCGGTCATCGAGTTCATCCAAGCCATCCCCTCGGTGGTGCTGGGCTTCATCGGCATCCTCGTCTTCGGCACTGTCTTGCGCGATCTTTCGCAACTCGATTCCCTCTCATGGGTCCCGGGCTTCCCGATCGAGGAACGCCTCAACATCTTCACCGCCGGCTGCCTGCTCGCGTTGATGAGCATTCCCACCATCTTCTCGCTCGCCGAGGACGCCTTGAACAACGTCCCGTCCGCCTACGCCGAAGCCTCCGACGCCCTCGGCGCATCCCGCATCCAAACCTCCTTCCGCGTGATCATCCCCGCCGCCTTCTCCGGCATTCTCGCGGCGGTTCTGTTAGGGCTCGGCCGCGTCATCGGGGAAACCATGGTGGTGCTGTTAGTCGCGGGCAAACGGATTAAAATCCCGGACTTTTCCGCAGGCCTCGGGTGCTGGGCATCAATGCCACCGCCCACAAGTTCGTCAGCCGGACCCATAACTAACATACCTCCCCGATGCTCAATCCTGAAACATTGATCCGCAAGGGACTCCCCAAGGGGCACCTTAAAGACCGCCTGGTGAGAGTCTTGCTCGGTGCCACCACCTATTTCATCGTTATCATTGCCGCGCTGCTCTTTGCCAAGATCATCAAGGACGGCGCGCCCGTATTGTTCAGCACGAAAGCCCCGTATGTTGACCTTGGGTTTCTGCTGGATAAAAACCAGACCCTGCATGTGTTTGATGATGCCCAGGGTGTCCGCCACCAGCTTCCCGCGTCCGCATACAGCGATTATGTCAAACAACACGAGGACGCGCCGATCTACAACCCGCAAACCTTCTCCTATTCCGGTGGCGGCATCGTGGGTCCCATCGTGGGCACCGCGCTGCTTACCATCGGCTCGATGATTCTCGCACTTTTTTTCGGTGTCTGCGCCGCCATCTATCTATCGGAATACGCCAAACAAAGCCCGTTCATCCATGCCGTGCGCCTGGCCATCCTCAATTTGGCGGGCATTCCGTCCATCGTTTTCGGCCTGTTCGGCTTTGCGGTGTTTGTGCTCGCCGTGCCGGTGATCACCAGCACGCCATCAGACCGCTCGCTGCTCACCCTCCCGCTGTTCATCAGCAACTATGTAATTAGTTTCCAAGGCTGGAACTCGTCATTGATCGCCGGCTGCGCCACCCTGGCCTGCATGATCCTGCCGGTTATCATCACCGCTTCGGAAGAATCCCTGCGGGCCGTCCCACAGGGATTCCGCGATGCCTCGCTCGCCATGGGCGCCACCCGCTGGCAGACCATCCGCAAATGCGTGCTGCCCTTCTCGCTGCCGGGTATTCTAACATCATCACTGCTGGCCATCACCCGCGTCGCGGGGGAAACCGCACCCATCATGTTCACCGCAGCGGTGGCCGCCAAGGATGACCTGCCATGGGAATCCCTCGCCCATCCCTTCGACCTGCTCGCGTCCCAGGTGCAGGCGCTGCCCTATCACATCTACACCCTCGCCGCGCGCATCCCGGCTTCGGAATACACCCGCCGCGCCCAATACGGCTCGGTGTTTGTCTTCCTCCTTCTCGTCATGACCCTCTCCCTGGGTTCGATGATACTCCGCGCCAGACTCCGCGCCAAACTCAAATGGTGACCGATCCAACATACAACGCCGCCGCCCCCATGGCCACGGCCATTCACGTCCGCGATCTGTGTTTCGCCTATCACACGAAACCCGCGCTCCACGATGTCACGCTGGACATCCCCGCCCGCCAAATCACCGCTTTCATCGGTCCCTCAGGCTGCGGGAAATCAACCCTCTTGCGCCGCCCCGACATCGACCTGCAGGAACTCCGCCGCCGCGTCGGCATGGTCTTCCAAAAATACAACCCGTTCAAAAAATCCATCTACGAAAACGTCGTTTTCAGCCTGCGCCTCGGCGGCATGCGCAAGCGCGCCGCACTGGATGAACTCGCTGAAGCCGCGCTGCGTTCCGCCGCCCTGTGGGATGAAGTCAAGGACCGCCTGCACACCAGCGCCCTCGGACTGTCCGGCGGTCAGCAACAACGGCTGTGCATCGCCCGCGCCATCGCCAACCAACCGGACATCCTCCTGATGGACGAACCGTGTGCCGCGCTGGATCCCACCGCCACCCTCAAAATCGAGGAACTCCTCCACCAGTTGAAACAACACTACACCATTATCATCGTTACCCACAATATGGCACAAGCCACCCGCTGCGCGGATCTAACCGCATTCATGTATCTCGGAAAACTCATTGAATCCGGCCCCACCATGCATATCTTCACCACCCCCAACAACCCGCAAACCCTCGCCTACATATCCGGCAGCTTCGGATAGTCATTGGTCCCATCCGTCCCATCCGTCCTATCAGTCCTATCAGTCCTATCCGTCCTATCAGTCCTATCAGTCCTATCCGTCCTATCAGTCCTATCAGTCCTATCATTTCTCCAACGCCCCTCATGCCGCCACCCGCCCCACCACCGCCAGCCGCCGCCACCCTCCATTGCAGTGCGCGACATGCACTTCAGTTACGGCGACGCCTGTGTGCTCAAGTCCGTCAACCTCGCCATTCCGGAAAACCGGGTGACCGCCCTGATCGGCCCCTCCGGTTGTGGCAAATCCACCCTGCTCCGCTGCTTCAACCGCATGAATGATGAAATCCCCGGTGCCCGCATCACCCATGGCTCCATCCACATCGGCGGCATCGACATCCATCACCGCTCGGTCGATGTCGTCAAACTCCGCCTGGATGTCGGCATGATCTTTCAAAAATCCAATCCCTTCCCCCGCAGCATTCATGACAATGTCGCCTTTGGCCTGCATCTCCGTGGCAGCCAAAACCGCGACCTCATCGCCGAATCCGTCGAATCCGCGCTGCGCTCCGCCGCCCTCTGGGAGGAAGTCAAAGACCGCCTGCACGACTCCGCCCTCGGCCTCTCCGGCGGCCAACAACAACGCCTGTGCATCGCCAGAAGCCTCGCCGTCAAACCCCGCATCCTCCTCATGGACGAACCATGCAGTGCCCTCGACCCCATCGCCACCGCCAAAATCGAGGATCTTATCCGTACCCTCAAGGAACAATACACCATCATCATCGTCACCCACAACATGCA
>JAPLUJ010000230.1:0-1070 GCA_026397695.1 Verrucomicrobiota bacterium
TCTCCCACACCCTGACCTTCACCGCAATTGGCGGGGCTACCGCCTATAAGTGGAACCGCTGGAATTTCACGGACGTCGCCGCCGAGAACTGCGAAAACATATCTAACATCACAACCTCCACCACCGGCACGTATGCCGTGCTCAACACGACGATCAAACAACAAGGCACGGCCTCCTATCATCTGGAAAACACCATCTCCCCCGGTGCCAGTCAATCCATCCAGCTCAGTCCGCTCTACTACGGACAATCGACTCCCGCACTCTCGTTTCAAAGCCGTGTCCGTTACGCAACGTCCTATGAACAATGCAAAGTCCAGGTGAAGGTGGAAGGCAGCGCCGAGTGGCTGGATGTGTACAGCCAAACCGGCACCGACTCCGACGCCGAAGCGTCGTTCACCCTGCGGTCCGCAGCGCTCACCGCCATGGCCGGCAAGGCCTTCCGCGTCCGGTTCCTGCTGAGTTACGCCGCCGGCGGTAGTTATTACGCGGGGTATTCCGGCGACTTGGTCGGCTGGTTCATCGATGCCATCACCTTCACCGGGGTCTCCACCCTTGGCAACAACGAGTGTCAATCCCTCAGCGGCACTAACGGAAGCTTCACTCCCGGCGCCGGCACTTACCTGATGTCCGTCACACCGGTGATTTCGGAGCGTGACTACCCTGCCTCCTATCAAGCGCTCTCGGTTTCCGGCACGACGGCTGCAACGGTCACGCTCGGCAGCCTCGCGGCATCCTACAACGGCAGCCCGAAATGCGCCACGGCCACCACCTCGCCTCCGGGTCTGACGGTGAATTTCACTTACAACGAGTCGCCCACCGCCCCCACCAACGTCGGAAGTTATGCGGTGGTCGGCACGATCAGCGACACCAACTATCAGGGCAGCGCCAGTGGCACGTTGGTGATATCAGTGCTCCCTGTTATCCTGTCCCAGCCGGTTTCTCCAACCATCACAAAAAACACCAGCACCACTCTCACCGTAATCGCATCCGGCACTGCCCTCACCTACCAATGGTATGCGGGCACTGCGGGCAACACCTCCAATCCGATCGCCACCGGCGCCTCCTACACC
>JAPLUJ010000230.1:1095-1665 GCA_026397695.1 Verrucomicrobiota bacterium
CCGGCGCCGCCTACACCAGGCCCGCCCTTGCCAAAGGCACCTACAATTATTGGGTTCGCGGCAGCAACGCCGGAGGATCCGTGAACTCCATCACCGCCACGGTCATTGCCGGCAATAGCACCATCACCCGTTCCTTCGCCAGATGGGCTGCGGAAATAGAAACCGCTAACAGCCTCGCCGCGAATTCCATCGCCAACGCCCCCTTGGCTGATTTCGATCACGACGGCAGATCCAACCTGCTGGAATACGCCTTCGGCTCAGCTCCTGATGTTGGCAACGACCCCGCACCACGCATGCCCGTCGCCCAAACATCCCCCACCCACTTCGTGCTGCAATACCAGTGCGACACCGCTCTAACCGATCTCTCTTTCACCGCGCAGGCCTGCTCCGATCTTACCCATTGGCAAGCCCCCGGGGAAGTCGGCGCGCCTAGCGGATTCACCGACACCTTGATCTCCACCACCGGCACCGTCCAAACCCGCGAAGCGAAAATCCCGCGCTCCTCCGGCAATTGCTTCATGCGCATGTGCATCACCCAACCGTGAAATTCACGGGCCGTTATTCCTGCAC
>JAPLUJ010000377.1 GCA_026397695.1 Verrucomicrobiota bacterium
GGTTTCGTCGGATGCGCAGGCTATTCTCGAGAGCTCGCGTCGCCTGATCGTATTCTTCCTGCATCCGATTCATGCGCCCTGTGGCATCGAGCGCATCTGCGATCCGGGGATCGTTTGCGGGCAATGTCTTCTGGAGTATCTCCTGGTTGCGGAACAGATAGGGTTCGGCCCGGTTGGCGTCGCCCATCTGCATGAAGAAATTGCCGACATTTTGCAGGGCCTGTGCGTACTGAAGAGGGGGCGCGCTGGCATTCCGGTCCAGAATCTGGAGACCGAGCAACCCGTAATACTCAGCCTCGGCATATCGCCCCAGTTTCAGATAGACGTCGCCCAAAGCCTGCCAGAACAATCCGGATTGCGCATCATAAACGTCTGAGGCGGTCCGACACAGCTCGCAGGCCTCCTTAAGATGCGCTTCTGCGGTCTGCAGACGGTCCAGGCGGTTTTCCGCCAGGCCGAGCGCATAAGGCGCGTAAGCCAGATCCCCGGGTTTGCGGTTGGGGTCGGCGCGCATGATGCGTAAAGCCGTTTCGCCATAGTCGACCGCCGTCTTGTAGTCCATGACGTTCACGCAGGCGATGGCGAGCTTGTAGGAGATGCGCCCGACTTCCAAGTGGTTGGTTCCCAGCGTTTGCCGGGCGAGGCGCAAGGCCTCCTCGTCACTGAGTGTCGGATTGTTAGCTTGGATGGCGGCGATGTCGGAGTCGAGAAATTCGGCCTTTTCAGATGCCATATGGGGGGTCAGCCAGGCGACGGATTTTTTCATCACGCGGGCGGATTTGACCACCTGCGGCAGGAACATTTTCCCCGCGCCGAACAAATCGCCGACGACGCTCATGCCATCCATGAGCGGGCCTTCGATCACCTTGAGCGGACGCTCGTATTGCGCGAGCGCGGCGGCGGTGTCTTCGTCGATGAATTTGTCGATGCCCATGAGCAGCGCGTGTTCGAGGCGTTTTGCGACGGGTCCGTCGCGCCACGCGAGATCCTCCTCGATTTTTTTGCCGTCCTGTCCTTTGAAGCGCCCGGCGAGTTCCAGCAGGCGTTCGGTGGCATCGGCGCGGCGGTTGAGCAGCACGTCCTCGACATGCTCTAACAGCTCATGCGGGATTTCGTCATACACATCGAGCATGCCGGCATTGACGATGCCCATGTCCATGCCGGCCATGGCCGCATGGTAGAGGAAGGCCGAGTGCATCGCCTCGCGGACCACGTTGTTGCCGCGGAACGAGAATGAAATGTTAGAAACTCCGCCGGACACTTTGGCGCCGGGGAGGTTCTGTTTGATCCAACGGGTGGCGTTGATGAAATCCACGGCGTGGTTGTCATGCGCCTCGATGCCGGTGGCGACGGTCAGGATGTTGGGATCGAAGATGATGTCGTCCGGGTTGAATCCCACCTCATCGACGAGGATCCGGTAGGCGCGTTCGCAGATGCGGATTTTTTCCTGATAGGTGGTGGCCTGGCCGTTTTCATCGAAAGCCATGACCACCATCGCCGCGCCGTAGCGCATGATGTGGCGGGCGCGGTCCTTGAACACTTCCTCGCCTTCCTTGAGCGAGATTGAATTCACGATGCCCTTGCCTTGGAGGCACTTCAGGCCGGCTTCGAGGATCTCCCACTTCGAGGAATCGACCATGATCGGCACCTTTGCCACATCCGGCTCGCCCTGCAGGAGTTGCAGGTAACGGGTCATCATCGCCTTGCCGTCGATGAGTCCGTCGTCGAAGCAGATATCGATCACGTTGGCGCCGTTAGCCACCTGTTGGCGGGCCACCTCCACGGCGGCTTCGAGGTCGCCGGCGCGCACCAGTTTGGCGAACTGCGGCGAGCCGGCGACGTTGGTGCGCTCGCCGATCATCAGGAAGCGCTTGTCGGCCGTGTGGTTATAGGCCTCGGTGCCTGAGAGCCGGAGTGCGTGGGGAATGGTTTTCATGATGAAACGAAACGCGGAGGCGCGGAGGTCGCGAAGAAGAGCGCGGAGATTTTATTGGGGGAAATTGATGACGTGGCGTTTGATGCCGTCGCGAAGGAGAGTGACATTGAAGTTGATGAGCAGGCCGAGACACTTCTGCGACAAGCGCATGTAAGTATGGATCTGGGCTTCATGAATCGGCAGGAGCGAAGGGACGGTCTTGAGTTCAACCACCACGCTCTCCTCGACCAGAAGATCGATTCGATAGGCTTCTTCATCCAGAATTTCCCCCTTGTACATGGCTGGCGCTGCGACCTGTCGGCGTGATGAGATACCACGGAGCGCGAGCTCCTTGGCCAGCGCCGCTTCATAGACCCGCTCTAACAATCCAGGTCCAAACTCGCGGTGTACCTCCATCGCGGCATCAATGATGGCACCCGATAATTCATTCAGTTCGCTTTTCGTTTTCATAAGTTAGTATTTTCTCCGCGTTCCTCTCAGCGACCTCCGCGCCTCCGCGTTTCGCTTCAAATCATTCATTCAGTTCGTTTTTAGTTTCGTCATTCTGGATTCTCTCAGCGTTGCACTCAGCGACCTTGGCACCTCCGCGTTTCGATTCATCCCGCCACCGGCAGCTCGCGCGGCTTGTGGGGAGCCACGGCTTGGGCGATGGCGGCGATGTGTTCGGGGGTGTTGCCGCAGCAGCCGCCGGCCAGGTTGAGCAAGCCGGCGGCGGCGAAATCCGCCATGAATGCGGCCATTTGTGGCGGCTCCAAGTCAAAGCCGGTGGGGGCGAGCGGGTTGGGCAGGCCGGCATTCGGATAACAGGCAAGGTGGGTGGTGGCGCAGTCTGATAGATCCTCCAGATGCGGGCGCATCAGGTCGGGTCCGAGCGAGCAGTTCAGCCCGATCGCCAGCGGCCGGGTATGGGCGAACGCGTTCCAAAACGCCTCCACCTTCTGCGCGGAGATCATGGTTTCCCCGCCGCGTCCGACGGCGGCGGAAATGATGACAGGCAGGCGGATTCCGTTAGACTCGAAAATCTCCTGCACGGCGACGGCGGCGGCTTTGGCGTTGAGCGAATCGAAAATGGTTTCGATCATGAGGATATCGCAGCCGCCCTCGATGAGCGCGCGGACCTGATGTTTGTAGGCTTGCAGGACCTGGTCGAAGGTCACCACCCGGAAGCCCGGGTCATTGGCGTCCGGCGAGTTTGATAGGGAGACCGTGAGCGGCCCGATCGCACCGGCGACGTAACGCCGGCGGCCGGTGTCCGATGCGATGTCGTCCGCCCATTTCCGGCACAGCCGGGCGGATTCAATGTTCATTTCCCAAACAAGATCATTGAGGAAAGGGCTGCCGATGATGTTCTGATAGAAATCCGGTTCCTTGCGTCCGCCGTGTTCGCGCGGGTCCGCGACAAAAAACTCGCTCTGCGCGATGCTGGTGGCGGAAAAGGTGTTCGTTTCGCAGATATCGGATCCGGCTGCGTAGAACTGCTTGTGGATGTCCCCGATCACCTCCGGGCAAGTCAGGCTGAGGATGTCGCCGTTGTTGAGCAGGTCTTTGTCGTGTTGTGTGAAGCGGCGGCCGCGGGCCTGCGCCTCCTGCAGTCCGTATGCGCGGATGGTCGTCCCCATCGCGCCGTCCAGCACGAGGATCCGTTCGGCAAGCGCGGTGGTGAGTTCGGAAGTGCGGTCA
>JAPLUJ010000384.1:0-842 GCA_026397695.1 Verrucomicrobiota bacterium
CAACTTTGCCTCATCGGCTCCGCAGTTTGCCTGCTGGGAAACATGCCGGAGCGAGTCTCGCGTGATCTTGATATTTGGAAACCGGCCAGTACGTATGATACAGTCGAACTAAAAACAGCCGCAGCACATGCGGGCATTCTTTTCAATCCAAAGGACTACCTGGAGCCGGGAGAACCCTATCTCAAAATCGTGGAACCCGGCATTGTTCAAACAGGAAAGTTCGTCCCCGTTCTCATGGAAAGAATGGGGCGTCTCGAACTCTATCGACCGCCCATCGAAAACATCATCGCCTCCAAGCTGACCCGCGCCGATGCCAAGGACATCGAAGATATACAATTCCTCCACAACCACTACCAACCCGATCTCCCAACCATCAAGAAAATCATCTCCGCCTTTCCAAAGCAAAAACGGTCCATACGGTGTGGCTAAAGCCATGAAGGAACGCCGCTGGGCGGATGTTGCCATTGCTGTGGAATTCGCCGAAAGCGATATCCCAAGGGACCTCGCCATCACCGACCCCGCACTCTATCGAAGCCTCCGTGATGCAATCACCCGATTCTATCTCCGCGGCGGCGGTGCCCTCAATCTGGAAAAACTCCGCCACCTCGCCAACCAGGCATCCTAGCCATGCGCCGCAGATTCCGGATTTCAAATCTCAAATTTAAATTTTCAATTCTATCACCCCCTCATGCCTGTCATCAAACTCCAGCGCCCGACACTTAACTTCGGTGAGAAAATCTATTTCGGTGCCCTGATCAAGGGATTCCTTCTCACCATGACCCACGCCGTCAAGTCGCTCCGCGGCAAGTCCGCCAGCGCCGACTCGCTCGCTTCCTCCGGTC
>JAPLUJ010000384.1:902-2366 GCA_026397695.1 Verrucomicrobiota bacterium
AGTTTCCCGAACAACGCTGGGACGAACATCTGCCCGATTACTACCGCGGCGCTCCCGCCCTGGTCACCGACGAACAAGGCCGCGAGCGCTGCGTCGCATGCCAACTCTGCGAATTCATCTGCCCGCCCAAAGCCATCACAATCACCCCCGGCGAGATCCCGTCCGACGACCCCTGGGCGAAAGTGGAAAAACGCCCGCAGGAATTCGAGATCGACATGATCCGCTGCATCTATTGCGGCATGTGCGAGGAAGTCTGCCCTGAGCAGGCGATCTTCCTGCGCATGGACTACCTCATCACCGGCCTCAAGCGCGCCGACATGGTCCACAACAAAATGAAACTCTACGCAATCGGCGGCGTCCGCACCGGCCTCGTTAACAAATGGAATGAATTGAAATAGTCATCAGTCATGAGTCATGGGTCATGAGTAAAGAGATAGAAATGAGCGACGCATATTTACCCATGACCCATGACCCATGACCAATGACCAATGACCAATGCCCCTTAACCCATGACTAACGACCTCTTCTGGATCTTTTCCGCCATGATGCTGCTCGGTGGCGCGGCGGTCATCGTGTTTCGCAATCCGGTGTCCAGCGCGTTGTCCGTGGTCGCCTGCTTCCTCGGGTTGGCCGGACTGTTCACCGGTCTGAGCGCGTTCTTCGTCGGGATCATCCAGATCCTCGTATATACCGGCGCGGTGATGGTGTTGTTCCTGTTCATCATCATGCTGCTCGACCTCAAGGAGGATGCCAAGCGCTCCACATCCCTCGCGCCGCTCATGGCCAGCCTCTTGCTGGTCGTCGCCTTCGTCGTGCAACTCGTCTGCGTCCTCGCCAATTCTCCTGACAAGGTCGCTCCCGCGCTCGACAAGGACGCCTTCATGGCCGCCGCCGCCGGTTTCCCCGCAAACGAAAAAATCGCCACCGCGCTCATGGATGGCAGACTGCCCGACGTCCAATTGATCGGCCACACGCTGTTCACCGGTTACAACCTGCCCCTGCAAATCCTCGGCGTCATCCTGCTTGTCGCCACCGCCGGGGTGGTGGTTCTATCGAAAAAAACGCAGCACTAGAGATGTCATGAAAAGACAGAAGACAGAAGAACGCTTCGCTCCCAGACAGAAGAACGGCTTCGCATGCCGCTCGTCATCTATTCTGCGGTCTTCTGTCTCCAAGTCTTCTTCTCTTTCCTAACAACTTATAACCAATAACGTTTAACCTGATTCAATGCCCACCCTCAACGACTATTTATTGGTATCCGGACTGCTGTTTGCCATCGGCCTTGCGGGTGTGGTGTTGCGGCGCAACATCATCATCGTGTTCATGTGCCTGGAGCTCATGCTCAGCGCGGCGAATCTCAGCCTGGTGGCATTCTCCCGCTTCAACACCGTCAACGGCCTGCCGGATTACCACGGCCAGATGCTCGTCTTCTTCGTCATCACCGTGGCCGCCGCCGAAGTCGCC
>JAPLUJ010000101.1:0-1548 GCA_026397695.1 Verrucomicrobiota bacterium
CATTCCTGTCCGCAAGGCCCATGAAGTGCGCATGCCATAAGGAGTGCGGACATTCCTGTCCGCATGGCCCATGCAGCGCTTTCGCTTGACACGATAGGCCGGATCATGGCGGAAATCCCGCGCTTTTGCCACCGCGCTCCGCCCACCACCGCCCACCGCCGCCCACCGCCATGCCTCATCCACCTGTCACTGTCGTCATCGGCGGCACCATTGCCATCGACCACGTGAAAACCCCCGATGCCGAGGCCGCCGGACTGTTAGGCGGCTCTGCGGCTTACGCTGCGCTGGCGGCGTCGTTTTTCTGCCGGCCGGTCGGGTTGGTTGGCATCATCGGCCGGGATTTCCCGCAGGAGCACCTCGACATGTTGGAAAACCACGGCATTTCGCTGGCCGGGGTCGAGCGCTCGGACCACGAATCGTTCACTTGGTCGGGCGAATACCACGCCAACATGAACGAGCGCACAACCCACCATGTCGGCCTCAACGTGCTCGAGGATTGGCGGGTGCGGGTGCCTGCCGCCGCCGCCGCCTCGGACATCGTCGTGCTCGCCAACATGTCTCCGGACAACCAGCTCGAAATGCTCGCCCAGTGCGGGATAGGACTCATAGGACCCATAGGACCCATAGGACCCATAGGACCCATAGTGGATGGTGAATCACCTTCCCGTTTCGTCATCGCCGATACCATGGATCTGTGGATAGAGATTGCCAACGAGCGCTTGCAGGAGGTGTTGCCGCACCTCGATCTTTTCGTGCTCAACGAAGGAGAGGCCCGCGCGCTTGCCGGCACTTCCAACCTTGTGCGGGCTGGCCGCATTCTGTTGGAAAAAGGCCCGCGTCACGTCGTCATCAAACTCGGCGAGTTCGGCGCCATGCTCTTCTCTTCTTCATCCGTAATCCACGATCCACAATCTTCGATCCAGAATGATCGCGGATCGCCGCTCTTCCATCCACGATCCACGATCCTCAATCCACAATCTCTTCCGCTCTTCCATCCTCAATCCTCGATCCTCAATCCTCAATCTCTTCCGCTCTTCCATCCACGATCCACGATCCTCAATCCTCAATCTCTTCCGCTCTTCCATCCACGATCCACGATCCTCAATCCACAATCTCTTCCGCTCTCCAATCCGCAATCGCGAGCGCCAGCGAGCCCGCGCCCGGGTTCTTCCGCTGCAGTGCCTGGCCGTTGGAAGCGGTGGCCGATCCCACCGGTGCCGGCGATACGTTCCTAGGTGCCATGGCTGGCTACCTCGCGGCCCAGGGCCCGCCGCCTTATGCCGCGTCCGTCTTGCGTCAGGCTGTGATTCAGGGGTCCATTCTCGCTTCTTTCACCTGTGAGGCGTTCTCCACCCGACGCCTCGAATCCTTGCAGCCCGCCGAACTCGCACACCGCCTCCAACAGTTCCGCCATGCCACGCTGTGGTGAGGGGGTGTCATTGGTCATGGGTCATCGGTCATCGGTCATCGGTCATTGGTCATTGGTCATTGGTCATTGGTCATGGGTCATGGGTCATGGGTCAGAGGTCAGAGGTCAGAGGTCAGAGG
>JAPLUJ010000101.1:1594-3565 GCA_026397695.1 Verrucomicrobiota bacterium
GTCCCGTTCTTCATGGCCCCGCACGGGCCCCGGCTTGAGCGGATCGTGGCTGGAGCATCCTGCTCCAGACCGTGAGCGGGGCGTCGCGCCACGATTCTGCCGCCAAGGGGAGCGTGCCGTTGTTAGACGTCCCGCCCAATACCGTTCATTCAGGCGATGAGATTGCGGCAGAAAGAGAGGCGGCGGGCAGAATGCCCGCGCCACAGTGGCCCGGGCATTCTGCCCGGAGCCTTCAATCACCAATCGTAAGTGCTAACCGAACGGTATTAGGCGTCCCGTCGCCAGGCCTCTATCAGCACCCAAGTTCTTTCTTCCTCTTCCTCCTCAGGTGGCGCGCTCTCGCCGAGAGCGCATCGCCAAAGCACAGCCAATGCCCAGACCAAGATCCGCGCCTCCATCCCGCCATTTCATTTGACAAGATGCATATCATTCCGTCCAATCGTTTTCCCGAATGAGCTCTTTCCCCCGTTTATTGCAACTCCATGAGTTGGCCGTGGCCGAGGGTCGACGCTTGCCCAAGCGGCGGGAATTGTTCGCCCGGCTTGCGGCGCAGGATGGGCGGCATTTCATCGGCATTGTAGGACCGCGCGGGGCGGGCAAGTCGGTGTTGCTCAAGCAATGGGCGGCGGCCGATGAGGGGGCGATCTATCTTTCGGCGGACACTCTGGGGCCGGGGGCGGATTTGTTCGCGTTGGTGAAAGGGTTGGCGGAGATCTATCGGTTCCGCATTTTTTTGGTGGATGAAGTGCATTTCCTGCCGGATGTGACGGCCGCCCTGAAACAAATCTACGATTTTTTGGAGGTGCGGGTGATTTTCACCAGTTCGGTGGCGGTGGCGTTGCAATCGTCGGCGCACGACCTGGCCCGCCGGGTGCGTCTGCACACCTTGGATTACTTTTCCTTGCGCGAGTATTTGAGTTTCCGGCGCGGAGAGGAGTTGCCCGCGTTGGACTTTGAGGCGCTGCTGAAACTTGATTTCTCCCCGGCCCATTTGCGGGCGGGGGCGCATTTTGCCGCCTATCTCGCGGGCGGTTTGCTGCCCTTTGCGCTGGACGAGCCGGACCCGCTGCCGCTACTAGCCGGGACCCTCGACAAAATCATCGAGCGCGACATCCCGGCCACCTTGCGCCTGCACCTCGATGAGATTCCGATCCTGCGCAAACTGTTAGCATTTATCGGCCGATCCGGCGTGGATGGCATCAATTATTCCTCGCTCGCGGCCAATCTGGGAATCACCAAATACAAGGCGGAACAATACAGCGCCGCCTTCGAAAGCGCTTTTGTGTTGCGGCGCATTTTTCCTGCCGGCACCAATCTATTGCGCGAGCCCAAGGTGCTATTGGTGCCACCCGTGCGCTTGTTGCACCGCCCGCCTGACGAGGTGGCCGGCGGCCTGCGCGAGGACTTCTTTGCCCTCGCCATGCGCCAGGCCAACCTCGACATCCATTACCTCAAATCCCCGCGCGGCGGCAAAACCCCCGATTTCCTCGTTGATCACCATGGGCAACGCATCGTGTTTGAAATCGGCGGACGCGGCAAAGGCCGCTCCCAGTTCAAAAACATCACCGCCGACCGCAAAATCGTGCTCGCCCCTGACATCCAACCCGCCCCGGACCGCCTCCCGCTCCACCTCATCGGCTTGCTCGCCGACGGGACGGACAAATCAAGGAGCGTGGGTGCCCCGCCCACAATTCAGTGATCAGTAATCAGTAATCAGTTTAACCTAAAGAGGAAAATAGAACCGCAGATGAGCACAGATTCACGCAGATAACGGCTGGCTCCGCCCCCACCAAACCAACCCATCCCAAATCGCCGCTCTGCTTGCCATCGTCAAGCGTGACCTCGACGACTCAGCATGCGCCTCTCCGCCGAGAGGCAGTTTGGCATCGCCTACAATGCCGTCCTCAAGCTCTGCACCATCCTGCTCTACGTGAGCGGCTACCGGCCCGAGAAAAACCTCGCCCACTTTCG
>JAPLUJ010000293.1:0-2413 GCA_026397695.1 Verrucomicrobiota bacterium
CGTTCAATTAAGCAGGAAGAGAAGAGGGTTTTAACCGCAGATGAACGCAGATAGACGCAGATGAAGAGAGATTTTTGATTTTATCTGTGTTCATCTGCGTCCATCTGCGGTTCGAATTTCTTAATTGAACAGGATTGGGCGTCCCGTCGGCAGTGCTTGGCATCCTGCCAAGCACTCTTCCTGACTGATGTTAGATCTTCCAGGGCTCGCGCATTTTCTTGGAAAGCAGTTTGCTGGCTTCGGCGTCGCCGGTGATTTCCTGTTTGGCGGCGTCCCATTTCAATTTGCGTCCGGCGACCGCGGCGATGTATCCGAGGTGGCCCGGGCTTTGTGAGCGGTGGGCGATTTCGACCGGGGTGAGGGTGCGCTTGCGCGACTTGATGGAATCCAGGAATTCCTTATGGTGGCCCGGGCTCTTGTAGAGGGTGACCTTGAGATCGCCTTTCTTCTCGCGCTCCTGGATATCGCGGATCCACTGCGGGTCGGAGGCTTCGATTTTCCCGCGGTTCACCCAGACCCAGCCATTCGGGCCGATCCATTTCGCGCCGCTGCGGATTTCGCCGTATCCGCCGGCGATGACGAGGTCGATGTTGTTAGGATATTTGCATTCGATGCGGTATTTGGTGGCGGTGTTCCAGACATCGTCCTTGGCTGGAAACTCGGCGGTGGCCGATACCTCGTTCGGGCCAAGCGCATCATCCGGGCCGCCGCCGAACTCGGGATTGGCAAGACCCCAGTGTGCGATGTCGCAATGATGGCCAATCCAATCCATGAGTTGGCCGCCGCCGGTGTTGTAATTCCAGCGCCAGTTCTTGTGGAACCGGCAGGGATTGAAGGGCATCATTTGCGCCGGGCCTATCCACAAGTCGTAGTCCACGCCCGCAGGTGCCGGACCGTTCGGCTTGTCCTTGCCGGAGCGTTCAAAATCGGCATGACCCGCAGGCAGTCCGACCTCGACGCGGGTGACCTTGCCGACGTAGCCGTTTTGGACCAATTCGGCGGCCCAGCGGAACAAGCCCTGGGCGCGCTGCCACGAACCGGTCTGCCAGATACGCTTGTTTTTCTGCACGGCATCGACCATGGCGATGCCCTCGGCGAGGGTGTGCGAAAGGGGTTTCTCGCAGAAAATATCCTTGCCCGCGTTGGCGGCGGCAATGGCCGGGATGGAGTGCCAGTGGTCGGGGGTGGAGATGCTGACGGCATCAATGTCTTTGCGAGCCAGCAACTCGCGGAAATCCTTGTAACCCTTGCAGTCCTGGTTCTGATAGCGCGCGTTGACCTTGTTCACGGCTTCCTTGAGATGGTTTTCATCGACGTCGCAGATGGCCACCACCCGGCAACCGTCCTGACTGAGAAAGGAGTCGAGGTTGCTGCCGCCCTGCCACCCGACGCCGATGCAGCCAAGCGTGATTTTATTGGATGGAGCATCTTCGCCAAACAGGCGGCGCGGGAGGATGAGCGGGGCGGCCGTCGATGCGGCCAGCAGTTTCAGAACATGACGGCGGTTGGTGTGGGGTACACGATGCATGGCTTTGTAGGGTTGGTTTGTTATGGTATAGGACTTTCGGTCCTCATGATCAATGGCATCATCAAGGGTTTGGGTTGTCCATTCCCCGGATCGCCCTTGCGGGTGCCATTCATGAAAGGAAGCATGTAACCGCATCCCCGACAAATACAACCGGATTTATCAGAATCTTTTCTGGCCTGGACAATCCTCAAGCCTCTCGTCTGAGCCTTCAAACCCAGCACCTCCCGATCGCTGACAGTTGGCATCAGAGTTCGCTTGCTTTTTCGCGCATTCGTGCCACCGTGCAGCACACGAAGCCATGAACGTCACTCTCAAACTCCCTGACAAGCTCTGCCGCGAGGCCAGGCACCGTGCGGTGGATGCATCGAAATCGCTCTCTGCCTGGATGGCGGAACTCGTGGCGCGCGAGTTGATGGTCACTGCTCCAAAAAGAAACAAGACCCTCCTCGAAATGCTCGGTGATCCCGCCACGGCGGATCGCGATTTTGAGTTGCCGGATCGTAAAGCCGACATTCCCCGCAAGATTGAGTTTCCATGAGTGGATGGATGTTAGACACCTGCACCGTTTCCGAGTTGCGGAAACTCGACCGCGCGGATTCCCATGTCATCGCTTGGGAAAAAACCGCAGCTGGCCACCGCACATGGATCAGCGTGATCACTCTCAATGAAATTCGCGCCGGCATCCGCATGGTGGAACCACGCGATCCTGGATTCGCCGCTAAACTCGACGCTTGGTATCACGGGTTGCTCCTGCCGAATTTCCAAAGTCGCCTGCTTCCCGTCGATCAACCCGTCGCGGAGACCGCCGCCGAAATGCGAGTCACCCACGGTCTAAGCTTCAACGACGCCCTCATCGCCGCCACCGCCAGCGTCCACAACCTCATC
>JAPLUJ010000293.1:2447-3557 GCA_026397695.1 Verrucomicrobiota bacterium
TCATCCTCGCCACCCGCAACGTCTCCGACTTCGCCCATGTCGGTATCTCCATCGTCAATCCATGGGCGGAATGAGAAAGGTCACAAGACGGGGCCTGATCTGTTAGGTCTCACACTTTGAACAAACCGCCGCGTTTGCCGCCGAGGATGGCCGCCCCCATGATTGCCACCGACAGGAAAACCATCGCCCATACGCCGAGCGCGGCGGCCAGTTCGGTGCCGTTGCCGAGCGTGCTGAGCAACGTGTAGATCGCCTTGGTGATCGGGAAATACTGCGCCTGCTGGGCGAGAATCAGACTGTCACTCACTTCCAACATTGCAAAGGCGAAGGCGAGAATGGCACCGGCGGCGAGGTTCGCGCCGATCAGCGGGATGGCCACCCGCCGCAGCGTCCGGACCGGGCTGGCACCAAGCGAGCGGGCGGCCTCTTCGAGCATCGGGTTGCTTTGTTGGAGACCGGCGACGGCCGAGCGAACGACGTAGGGCATCCGGCGTATGGCGTAGGCGATGACTAACAGCATGAACGGACTGCCACCCGCCCCGACCAGAAAATAAAACGGTTTTCCCTCCTGCGAGAGCGCAAGATATCCGAAGGCCATCACCAGACCTGGCACGGCTAACGGCAACATCACCACCCCATCGAGCACGCCGCGGAATTTCAAATCCGAGCGCACCACCACCCACGCCACACCAAGACCGATGACCAACGCCACCAAAGTCGCGCAACCGGCGTAAAGCAGGCTGTTCTGGATCGAGGGCACAACCAGGCCGTTGCCGAGGGCCTCGATGTAATGACGCAGCGTGAATTGATCCGGCACCACCGTGCCATACCAGCGCCCGGCTAACGACAGCAGCAACACCCCGAGATGCGGCATCGTAGCGAGCAGGAAAACCGTTAGAAACATGACCGCACACGCTGCGGATTTCCAGCCGCGCAAGCGCCGCTCGATCACCAAACACCCTTGCGCCAAGTGCCTGCCGGTCGACCCCACCGGGTCCGGTCGTACCCGGAAACGCCGCTTCGATGGCAGGTAGCAACTTGCCACCAGGCCCCTGCAGACGGTGGACGACAGCGTCAGCATCGAACACTGGCACACCGAGTTCGCGCAGC
>JAPLUJ010000549.1 GCA_026397695.1 Verrucomicrobiota bacterium
ACTCCGTCGGGGTCGATGGGTTCGACCTGGGCGAGAATGGCGGAGATGTTGTTTTCGGCGCAGGCTTTGACGAGGGTCAGGACGGCGCTGCGCAACGCGCGGGTGAAGGCCGGGCGATTGCGCGACAAGGGCACGGCGCGGTGCTCGGCGGCGGGTTTCTCCGGTGCGACCCTATAGTCCGGATTGCGGAGTTTTTCCCATTCGTCGAGCAGGCTGGAATCAACCCCGCGCAGGATGTCTTCGAAGAACGATTCCGCCTCGACGAGGTCAGTGGTCTTGGCGGCGGGCTGGACGGTCTGGGAGAGCACCTTGTAAACATCTGATAGATGGCGTAGCAATACGGCTTCGCTGCGTTCCAGGCCGTAGGTTTTCACATAGTCCTCGAACGACTGCCAGTGCTCGAACATCTCGCGGGCGATGGATTTCGGCCGCACGGTGGCGTCCTTCATCCACGGTCGCCGCGCGACGAAGGCGTTGTACGTGTCATAAATGAAATCCTTGCCGGGCTTCGGCCAATCGACATCTTCTAACATCTCCATGCGCTTGTCGTATTCCACACCTTCATTTTTCAATTGGCCGATGAGTTCGCCCTTCAGGAGATCTACTTGCCGGCGCAGGATGACATCGGGGTTTTCGAGGATGGCTTCGATCAGCGAGAGCACGTTCAACGCGTAATCCGGCGACTCGCGGTCGAGTTGCGGAATGGTATCTAACAGCCAGAGCCCGAGTGCATGGTTCATCGAGAAATCCTCCTCGAGTTCGATATTGAGGGCGACTTTGGCCGGGCGGCGGCGTTCGGCCCGCGGGATGATGCGCAGGATATCGCCCTCGACGAGGCCGCGGAAGAGCTGGAAGGCACGGCGCATGAGTGCCTTCTTGCGCGTCGGCGGTTCGTGGCATGCCCGGATCAACTTGCGCATCACCGCACAACCGTCCTCGTGTTCACGGCTGAACGCGTTGAGGAGCATCGCATGCTGGATCTGGAAGCTGGACACGAGTTTTTCCGGCGGGGACTCTATCAGGCGGCGGAAGCTCTTTTCGTCCCAGTTCACGAAGCCGTTTTCCGGCGGTTTGCGTTTGACATAACTCTTTTTGCCGGACGAGGCCGCCTTTTTTTCCAGGCGGAGGTTTTCGATCACGTGCTGCGGAGCCAGGGCCACGACCGTGCCGCTGGTATCGAATCCGCGGCGACCGGCGCGGCCGGCGATCTGTTTGAAATCACGCACGGCGAGCGTTCGGGTACTATTGCCGTCGTATTTGAAAAGCTGGGTGAACAGCACGGTGCGGATCGGCACGTTCACGCCCACACCCAAAGTATCGGTGCCGCAGATGACCTTGAGCAACCCGCGCTGGGTGAGCATTTCCACCAGGACGCGGTACTTCGGCAGCAGGCCGGCGTGGTGGATGCCGATGCCATGGCGCAGCAACTTCGCGATCTCCTTGCCATAGGGGCTGCGGAAATTGGCATCCTGCAGGATGCCTGCGATGAGGTGTTTTTCCTGCTTGCTGCAGAAGTTGGAGCTCAGCAGGTTCTGCGCGGTGTTGGCGCACGCGAGCTGGGTGAAGTGGACCAGATAGATCGGCGCCTTGTCCGCCACGACGAGTTCGGCCACCTTGTCTTCGAGCGCGGTTTCGCTATAATCAAACTCTAACGGTATGGGGCGCTGTTCGGATTTCACCAGCACCGTCGGGGCGCCGGTGAGCCGGGTGAGTGTTTCCTCGAAAAACGCGGTTTCCCCGAGGGTGGCGGACATCAGGAGAAAGCGGGCCTGCGGCAGGGTGAGCAACGGAACCTGCCATGCGAAGCCGCGCTGCGCGTCCGAGTAATAGTGGAACTCGTCCATGATCACGTCGTCCACCCGCGCCCGTTGGCCCTCGCGCAGCGCGAGGTTGGCGAGGATTTCCGCAGTGCAGCAGATGACCGGCGCGCGCGCCCTAACAGTTGGCAGAGCCCGAGAAACTTCTCGTTCGCCAGCGCTTTGATGGGTACCGTGTAATACGAGCGTCGGCGCTGGCAGATCGCCTTGAAATGAAGGGCCAGCGCAACCAATGATTTTCCCGAACCGGTCGGGGTGTTGAGGATGACGTTGTGGCCGGAAAAAAGTTCGAGAACCGCCTGCTCCTGGTGGGCGTATGGCTCGATGTTTGTCTCGATCAGCCAGTCGAGGAACACACCCAATATCTCGTCGGTGGACGAACGATCAGTGAGCTTGGCGGGATCAAGGGGGTACATGAGATGTGAGTGGTCAGTCATCAGTCATCAGTCATCAGTCATGGGGCGCGGGTCATGGGTATTTACTGATGACGGATGGCCGATGACCGCTGACTGATCACTCCCGGTCGGCGACGAACAGCGTGTGGGTGAAACGTTTCGCCTGCGGGTAGGCCTTGGCCCCGATGCACTCGACCTTCTTGAAAACCCTGGCAAGGGATTTCGCGAACTCCGGGGCACGGTTGGCGGACCAGAAAACCACCCGGCCTCCGGGATGCAGTGCGGCGCGGGTGCGGGCCAGGCCAGCCGCATCGTAGAGCCTGGCGTTGCCCTTTTGGACCAGCGGATCGGGGCTGTTATCCACATCTAGCAGAATCGCGTGGTAACGGTCCCTGCCGCAGCCCCCGATGAGTTCGCAGACATCACGCGTGTGGACCCTCACCCGCGGG
This sequence comes from Verrucomicrobiota bacterium, assembly GCA_026397695.1. Classification (GTDB taxonomy): domain Bacteria; phylum Verrucomicrobiota; class Verrucomicrobiia; order Verrucomicrobiales; family Akkermansiaceae; genus Luteolibacter. The sequence continues at coordinate 2,662 of JAPLUJ010000549.1, forward strand.
TCATCCAGCAGACGTCCGTTGACTTCCGTTAGAAACTCACGGTTCCATGCCACGACTTCCCGCAGCAGTTCCGCGACATCGACCACGGCATCCGGTGGGCAGAGGGCGAGCACGCGGCGCAGCGTGAAGCCGAAGCCGAGTCCGCCGATGAGCACGCGCGGCTTGGGCGGCAGTGCGGCGCATGCGAGTTCCGCCATCTGCTGCTCCGACGCGGCGGCGGTGGTGCTCATCAACGGCACACCGCCGATTTTCAGGAAATGCTGGCCGTCGTGCTGCTGGAGTACCAGCAGATTGCCGTCGGGTGTGCGGCAGGAGGCGAGCGTGGTGGTGGTTTTCATGCGAAAAGCGCTTCCGTATCGCCCGTCAGGCAACCACTGTCCACGCAAAATTCACGATCCTTGTCCTTGCCAAGTCGTAAGATGCCGGGTAGGGATCGGGTCCGCCGCGCAAGGCGACTGGTCCCGTGGTCCAATGGATAGGACGATGGCCTCCGAAGCCGTAGGTGCAGGTTCGATTCCTGCCGGGATCACCCCTTGAAATCACTGGTTTTTCATTGTAAATAAAGGAGTTAAGAAGAAACTCCAGCGTTTGTCGAGTTGCACCGAACTGCACCAAAATGTGCCGAAATGCGGGTCTAAAGAGCAACAAAGAGCAACACCCCCCATTTCCTTCACCCACCCGTAACAAGTTACAACGCTCCTTCGGGCACGCATCACCGGGGTCTTGGGCTTCATAACGCATCCGGCTCGCGATATTTACTGGCGCAGAGACGGGCGTTGATGGGCCGATCTCCCTTGAGTATCCCAACCTTCACCGGGTCGAGCAACGGCGCGAGAATCTGCCTGGCTATTTCATCCGGCGTCTCCGGTGCCGCGCTGAGTGGCATCACCATTGCGGTGGCGAGGGCTAGCAGACGAAAGAGCATGGCGGCATGATGGATGATCGTTGGCGATGGGAAAGACGAAACCGGATCGACATCACGCCCGGCCCAGCCAACAATCCGACAGACGATGACGCCTATCGAACAGCGCCTGCAAGCCGCTAGCCAACCCCTTTAAATCCGTCTCGCCGGTCACCATTCTGGATTGCTTGACGGTGTTTTTTTGCGTTCTAACCTCTCCCGTGTCTGAGCACCGCGCCCAGACCCCGCGCCTTTTTCGGCACCAGCTCGTCAAGCGTCACGCCCAGCACCCTGGCCAGCACCACGGCTTGCTGCCTGGATATCATTGGAGAAGTTCGCTGACCGTCATTATTGTATTCGAAATGAACCCCATAGAACCGTGCGATCGCATCGGAAGTCATGGATTGCCGTGGAGCCGGCACGCTTCCGCATACTCGGCGGAAATGTCCAAGCCGAGATCGACCGAGGGATCGATCATCTTGAGTCCGACGAATTCGATGCAGAGCAGATGGAGCCCGGAGAATTTTCCAGGCAGGGTGCGGAGCGTGTGTTTCGCAACAGGGTTGTTCACCGAAAGCCCCTTGGTGCCCAGCATCGCGATTTCAACCGTGATCCGCTGGACCTCGTCCTTGGACATCCCATCAAACAGCCGCAGGGCCTCGCCGCAGAAGGACACGACATCGGGCCGCAACCCGCCACCGGCTTTGCGGAAACCAAGTCCCGTAATCCGGTTGCGCCCCAGTTCCGCCAGTTCGCTGAAACGGCCGCCGGGATCAAGTTGCATGACCTGGGTGTAGGCGGTGTTCGCCACCTCAGTCTCCCCCGACTGTTCGAGGTTCATGGCGAGGTTGAGCCATGCCTGGGCGTCGGAGGGCAAGAGCACGACCGCCGCCTTGAGATGGTCACGGGCCTCGGCGAGCTGTCCGGTCTGTGAAAGTGCCGCGCCAAGGTTCTTGCGGGCGAATGCATCCTGCGGGTCGCTGGTCACCGCCTCGCGGAATGAATGGATGGCCCCGTCCCACTGACCGGAACGTGCCTGTGCCACGCCAAGGGCCACCCACGCACCGGGATATTCCGGAGCGATGGCGACGAGTCGCAGCAACAATTCCAGAGCCTCGCCGGTTTGATCCCGGTCACCCAGCCCCATGCCCAGATTGAACAGCGCCGCCGCATCTTCCGGATTGCGCTTCAGCGCCAGTTTCAGGAGGGCGATGCCTTGGTCGTAATCGCCATGTTTGAGAAAATTGCCGCCCTGCTCTGCCAGCGGTTCGGCTTCTGACGTTTCCTTCCAGCGGATGATGACCCGGTCGCTGGAAACCGCGACTTCCGCGGCCCCGCCGTGCCCGGCGAACTGCTCAATCAAATGCTCCCTAACCGCCTGTAGGAAGTCGTCGCCCTGCAAGTCGCGCTGGGCTTCGGGCAGTTGGCTGCGGTCGAATTCCGCGAGCGCAAACTGGATATCATGGGGAGAGGCCGGCATCAGTCGATGGAATAGAGGTTGAAATGGAAGACGCCTGTTAGTCCGAGCGAGTCCGCCCAGCCTTCGATCAACGTCCGATCACTCGCAGGCTCGTCGGGGATTTCCTCAAGGATAGTCCGCAGCTCGGTCGCCTTGGCCCGGTAGCCCATCGCCGCGAACGGAATCCCGAGCCGTGGTTCCCGCAGCACCTCACCCCACATCGTGGCGTAGAGCGCGTTCATCGACGAGTTGACGTCCACCAACGGTTTGGGAAACTTCTGCCGGATCTCCGGTGCCAACGCCCGCTCGTTGACCGCCAGTTGCGTGCGGATTTCCGCTTCCTGCTGCTGGCGCAGGCCGGGCATGTTTTTCCAGATCCAGTCATCCACCCGGCACCCGATGGAATAGGTCCGGAGTTGGGTCACGATCTGGTCGATCATCGCTCTGGCAAAAGTGTCCTGGAATACGCCGAGTCCCATGGCCTTGATCCCGGCGTCCTGCTCGGTGGCGATGGCGGCGAGGTCCCAGCGTTCGGCGACCGGGCACGAGAACAGCCGGACCAGAAACAGTAACTGGCTCGCTACCAGGTAATCGACTGAAGGAGCGCCCGGTTTGAAGCGCACCAGATGGGCGGGTGCGCCGTTCCGCGCCGGAATAACGGTGGCCCTGACCTTGATGCCCGGTTCCTCCGCCACATGAACCGGCCGGCACGAAAGTTGCTCGACCTGCTGGATCAGTAGCTGGACTTCAAGGGCGTAGGACATGATTTCGGAATCGTTGATCGGAAGATGCGGCTGCAAACCCGGCCCCGAAGGCTGACACATCACCCGCTGGCAGGCAAGCACGCCGTGATACGTGGGAACGTCACTGGTGCCCGGATTGTCTCGCCAAGCCGCGTGACGGTTAGTAGTTTTTCCGCGTGACAAGAATTCGCAGGCAACCGCAACCCGAACGCCTGGAGGCCCTTGCCAGGCAGGCGAAGGACTACGCCCTGCACATGATGCGAACCACCGGCTCCGTTCCCCCGACCGTGATCGCCGATACCGACGAGGGATACGTCTTCTGCATGCCATCGGCGTTGGCGGGCGAGGCCGACAAGGACCGCTACGCCGAGATGGCGAAGCTCATGGCGGTCGCCTACAGGGCGCGGGCTTTGGTGATGATCGTGGAGTCATGGGTGAGACTGCCCGA
>JAPLUJ010000485.1 GCA_026397695.1 Verrucomicrobiota bacterium
AATCAGCCTGATGGCATTCATTTTTTGTGGTTTCTACCTCTTTGAGGCTAACTGAATGTATTCCAACTCAGGGACTGCACAGTAACTCCGAAATCCCGCAAAACACGCGTGGGTGAGTTGACCCGGGCGAAAGCGTTAGAGAATGGTACGGAACCATTCCAGGCTCTTGAGGGTGTTCATTTCGCCCTTGGACTCCAGACTCATCACGCCATCCCAATTGTGCTTTTTCAAGAGGGCGACGATGTTCCGGATGTTGTCGGCGTTGATTCCCTGGCCGACGTGGACGTCGCTCGCGGCGATGCCGGTGTCCTTGCCGATGTTGGCCCGGAGTTCCGGTGCCACGTCCTTCACATGAAAATGGTGGATCCAAGGCAGCAGCGCTTCGGTCATCTTGACCGGGTCGTTGCCGGCGATGAAGGTGTTGGCCGTGTCGAAATTCACGCCCACCAGCGGGTCGTCGAAGTGCTTCATCAGTTTCACCATCAGTTCCAGGTTGTTAGTCAACGGGCCGTGCGGCTCGACGTTGATCTGGATGCCGTGGGTGCGGGCCACCGGCAAAGCCTCCCCGATGTGATAAGCGGCGCGTTCATAAACCTGCTGTAGCGTCATGCCGCGCGGCACTTCGGCACCGTCGGTGGTGGCAATGGCGGGACAGCCCAAGGCGTGGGCGAATTTGATGCCGTTGATCAGGTAGGGAATCGACTGCCACCGGTGCAGCGCGTAATGACAGTCCAACTGGCTGACCTTCAGTCCGAAGGATTCGAGTTCGTGGCGCAGGGCGAGCGGGTCCGACTGCAGCGAGGCGGCGGGTGAGAAACCCAGGCCCTCGAAGAAGTCGTCCCCGTTGAGGGTGTTCAATTCGACGATGGGCGACTGGTTCTTCTGGCACCACTTGAAGAAGTAGGTCAGGGACCGGTCGTCGTGGCGGAAGTTATCACTGGCAATGCCGATTTTGATCATCGTGTTGTGGTTGTTAGGGTGGGGATTGAGATTGACCTGATACTGCTAGAAAGCAGGCACTTTAAGTCATGTTATTGCGGCGTATTTGGCCACGTGACAGGTGGTTACAGCCGGATCCATGAGCAATGTCCTACCCCGCGAAAATAGCTTGCTGCCCCGCTTGATCAAGGATTTTTTTGAAAAATCATCGGACGGCGGATTTTCCAAACCTGCCGGCCCTGCCGTTGCGACAGATGGTCACCACCTCTTTCTCGCCCGCTGGCACGTCCACTGCAAGTTCGCTGTTAGCAGGTGTGCCGAGACCATGCTCGAACTGCTTCTGACCGATCTTTATGGCTGTGTCCATGCACGATTGGCCGAAGTGGAGTGTGCTGTGGTCCTGACGGCGGTGATCAACCCCAATCACAGGGCCTCTGCCGTCGGCTTTGATCCCGGAAACACCACACCGGCCCAGTTGATGACCTGTTGAATATCCCGCGGACTGGCCATCACCGCATCCTTGGACGCAGCGATAGGGAATTCCTTGATCCACCATGGCATGGTCCACCTCTTCATCGGCTGCACTGCAAACTGGAAGTATCGCCCAAGCCAGCACCAGAAACCTCATGCTTTTCCGCATCACGTTTTCCCTTTCGTTGTTAGAATTAAACGCCCTGTTGTGTGTTGTTATGTGCTTTCATGGTGAGGATTTGCACACCGCGCAAACGGCTAGGACGCGGAAGGTCTTTCATGCTCAGGAGAATCCAGCGTGCCGCCGCGTTGCTGGCGGCAACGCCCGGGGAACTTGATGCCGTTGTTTTTCCCATTGCAGTGATCTTGCCATGAAGCCTGTGATTTCCCAACATCTGCCGGAAATGTATTATGAGATCATTGCCCGTGATCTGGGCGAGGACAAGGCACGCTGGGCGCGCTTGCCGTATGAGGAGCGAATGCGGGAACTGGAGTGGTATCATGCCAACTTCAACACGCCCGACGATCTTGCGCTATGGCCGGCTGAACTCGACGGCGGCGTGGATCGCCCGTGACATGCCGCTTGGCGCGTTGACCCTCCGCCTGGGGCGCGGACCTTTGGGAATCAGGTCACTGCCTTAGGAGATGCCCTCGCCCTTGGGCACGCCGATTTTCTCCGGGTAATCGTCGCTGAGCAGCGGTCTGAGGAAGGCGCAGTCCTTGAGGTCGGGAGACACCATCAGGCGCGGATTGTGGATTGTGGATGGGGGTGGAAAGCTGGAGGTTATAGGTTAGAAGTTAGAAGTTAGACGTTATTGGGAAGAGGAAGAGGTTGGTGGTTGGACTGAAGATTTTTTGATAGAAGACGCAGGTCGTGGGGGAGGATTGGCGGGGAATACGACTTTCATGGGTATGGATAGGCATGGCGGCGCAGTCTCGCCGAGGTGGCAGTCGAAGGGAAGTACACAGCATTCCGGAAAGGCCACGCATGGGAAGATTCTTGAGCGCCTGCACCGCGGGAATTTCCCGCTTTCCGGGTGCGCCGGTGCCTGTTATCATGGGGCCGTCAATGAAAGTGCTCCTGCAATGGGTTTCAGCCATCATGATAGGCTCAAGCCTTGGCTGGGGCCAGCAGGCGCCTGCTGGTCATGCCGCACCACTCGTCCGGGAATGGACGGGTGTCGATGGCAAAAAGATCACCGCAGAGTATCTCGGCGTGCAAGACTCCAACGTGGTCATCCAACTTCCGGGCGGCAAGCTTTCGCGGCTGCCGCTCGACAAACTCGCGCACGACGACCAGGCCTTTGTCAGGAATCACGACCTCCAGTATCATGCGCCATGGCAGGCCTGGCCTGCGGAATCGGAGATGGGGATAGTCAACGTGATGGTGAGCGAGGCACCCGGGGAGGGCGGCGCCATCGTTTACACCACGCCGCACTTCCGGTTCCGGTCCACGGTCAATCTCGGGGCCGTGCTGATCAAGGAGCTGGCGCGGGTCTTCGAGTTGACCTACCACCTCCACTCCATGTCGCCGTTCGGAATTCTCGCCAAGCCCGCCAACGGCCTGTTCGATGCCAGGCTGTTCGGCACCTCCGCGCAATACCGGCAAGCGGGCGGATTGCCGGCAACCGGCGGGATCTATCTGATCAAGGAACAGGTCTTCCTGGTACCCCTCGATCTGATGGGCCTGCGCCCGGGTGGCGGCACCACCGGTTGGCGCAAAAGCGCGTACTACGACCCGACTAACATGATTCACGAGCTCACCCACATGCTCACGCACGACATGCTCGACAACCTGCCGACGTGGGCCAGCGAGGGATATGCCGAATACATCTCGCACATTCCGATAGAACAAAACGCGTTCAAGACCGGCAATGACAAGATCCGGCAGGGCATTCGCGAGAGGTTCATCCGCGATTACGTGCAGGGCTTGTCCGCAAAACCCGCCAGACGCGGCCAACTCGACACCGCCGATGGCATCAAATTACTCAAGAGCGACAACCTCCCGCCGCTCTGCAAGGTAGAGAAAATCCTGATGATGACCGACCAGGAATGGGCGACAGGAATCCCACCCGCTTACCCGCCGCAAACCCAGCCACCACCCCAGCAGAAACGACTTCCGCCACCCGCCTTGCAGGATCTCCCGCGCATGCAGCGCCTCTATCGGTCCGCCCACCTCATCCTCTATTATTTCATCCACATCGAGGGTGAGAAAGGCGTGGCCAAAATCCGGCGCTTCCTCGATGAGAACCGCAAGCACTTCGCGGACTATCAGCAATATCTAACGGACTACCGCAATTACGTCGCCCGGGTCGAGGCCTTCATGAACCTGCCCGGAGTCGCCAAGCTGCCCGACGGCCGCGTCCGCTACCCGGCAAATCTCCGGCCACCCACCGAGCCACAGGCTCCATTCACCGATCCCAACATGCTGAAACTGGGCGGCCTTGACGCGTTGTTAGACGGACAATCCGCCGCAGTGGTCGGAGCCCGCATTGAAAACGCCCTGATTGAGGATCTGGGAGCGAAATTAATCTTCCAATAGGATTTCCCGTGCTGTCATCCGGACGGAAAAGCAGCGGCGCGAAGAAGCGCAGGAGCTGGGCCACACCGGCCATTCGTGGTCGCCTTGGATAATCCTGCTGGTGCCTGGTTCCCCCGGTTGGGGATGCGTTTCACGGGCTGGTCTTGAGAAAGGCGAATTCGGCACAGCGTTGACCGCTGTAGGGATTGAACTCTTTACGGAAGATCTCGTAGCCGTGTTGCTTCATGTCCCCCACGAAACGCATGAAGCGCATGAACTGGTCGTCGTCCCAAAGGTGTACCTCCACCAGGAGTTGACGAATGCCAAGGGTCTCGAACACCCCTTGGGACAGGGCGGGTGTCAAGGCGACGAACTCCCCCCCCTCGATATCGAGCTTCAAAATGTCGACGCGGGCATGGCCCAGAGTCCGCGCGATGGTTGCAAGATCCTTCACTTCGCACTTCTTGCCGTCGAGGGTGAGATTCCAGCAGGTCTTGGGATCGTCTGACGTGGGACCGATTCCAAGATCGTGATAGAAAAGGCGGCCGGTTCCGCAAGCACTGCCCTGGGCAAAACCGACGAAGTTGGAGTTCACCCCGGGAGCGGGATCAAACAGGTGCACCTCACACCCGAAGCGCCCCGCCATCTGCGCGTCGAAAGAGATATCGTCGCAAACCCCGAAGGAGTACACCACCGCCCCGGGCGGCAGGGTCTGAGGGTCGCTGACCCATTTACCGCCGTCGCCCCGACAACCAATACGCATGACTTCGCCGCCATTGACGACGGCGTCAAACATGTAGGTGCGGCTGTATCCCTGGTATCGCTTCACGAACGCGGCAGGATCGGACTTGAACTCAACCAGCAGCGCCTGCTGATCGGCCAGACGCGAGGCACGCACCTCGGCGGCCTGGCGAAGAGGGGGCAGAGTCTCGTAACGCGCGTGCTCCGCTTTCACCACCTCACTGAATTTCACGACCGGAGTCGTAACCACAGGCGGTGACTTGTGCTTGGAACAGGCCGACAATAAGAGGGCCGGAATCAGGAAGAACAATTGACCGGACTGTTGCAGCCGCTGGCAGGTGGATGCCAGCGGGGAAGGAAAGATGGAAACAGGATGCATGGGGCTAAGTCGTGAGGCTTGTGCATGCCGGCCCGCTGTGCAATGCCAGGGACGGGTTAGAGGCAGGGCATGCAGGTGAACAGTGCTCGGAAATAAGGACGCAGGAAATCCGGTTGGCGCGAAGCTAACGAATCTTGGGACACCGCGCAAGGTCCGGTTCAGCCGCCACGGCCGTCACTGAGTTCCTCGTTGGTCGGCTGGCCTTCATGCTGATCGACATCTTCATCGCCGCTGGCGGCGGATACCTCGGTGGATTCAAGGATCCGGCTGATTTCCGCACTCCTGAAGAACAGCAATGGGACGTTGGGAATGCTACGCAGCAGGATGCCTCCCTGGGCACTATAGATTTGAATGGTGCCCGCACCGCAAAGTAACAACTCCAAAAAATCAGGATAACTGGTAATGATGCGTTTGGCTCCGCGTCCGAGCGAGTCATCCTTGCTCAGCATGGTGAAATGCTCGATTTCATTGTGACTGATACGCCATCGTTGATTGATGTGCACGTCGATGAACATAATAAGATAGAGGAGCCCGCCGAACAGCGCGAACAGATAGGTCCAGTCCGGTGAGACGGTCGGATTCCTGGATGCCAGATGATGGCCTATATCACTGAAGACAATCACGTTCTTGACGTCCTTGAGCCATAGAATACAGAACACGCTGGCAATGATGGTGACCCCCCAGGAAATGGCTAGATTCCGGCTGAGGTCAAACCCCACGGCCATCAGCACCGTCAGCAAGGTGATCAGGAGGACCCAGCCCTCGACATTCGGGCTGACCAGATCGCCTAGCAACTGGAAAACCACCGCCAGAACAATCAGCGGCCATGTATACAGGTATTTTGGATAGCTGTAAAACACGATCTGCGATCGATCCTGCCGTCGTTTTCCCAGCCATGGCTTGGCCGGCGAGTCCCCCGGATGGTCCGGCTTGACGACCGTGGCCGGGGTGGCTTCGTTAGGTGGGGCACCCGCAGGCGCTGGTTCTTGATCGGGCGTAGGATTCATGGGGTATTTCTGGTTGGCATCCGTTTTCTAGGATGATCCTGCGGAATCTGCAAGGATAAAAGGACAGGATAATAGGAAGGATATTGATAGCGCCGTGCCACCGCACATGGATTTTTCATGGACATGGGCGATTCGGAACCGGAGGCGTAGCCGCAGATGGCCGCAGGCAAATCGCCCCTCCGTGGGTGCATGAAATGTTAGAAAGCAGCATCATCGTTGCGCGGCATCGGCTTCGATCCATGACCAAAGGCGGTGCAGGCTGTCCTGAACGCGGCGTTTGGTGGCCGCCAGATCGCCACCGGGAGCGGCCTTGCCGAAAAGATAGAACTTGATCTTCGGTTCGGTACCGGACGGACGCACCGCAAAGGATCGGCCATCCTCGAGATCGATGAAAAGCATTTTTTCCTTGGGCAGGAGATCGCCTTCCGGATCGTAAAGGTCCTGCCTCGCGAAATCACGGACCCGGATGACCGCGGCGCCATCGGCTGCGTCCGGCGGATTGGCAGCATACGAAGTGGCGAGCGCCAGAATTTTCGCCGCCCCGTCGGCTCCCTCCATGACGAGGGATTTGCCGATTTCAAAATGGTAGCCGAAATTGGTGTAGAGGTCATCTAGCAGTCCCGGGACGGTGGTACCGGTGGCTTGCGCGTAGGCGGCGATTTCCGCGAACATGAGGGCGGCACCGTTGGCGTCCTTGTCACGCACAAAATCGGACCCGAGATAACCATAACTCTCCTCACTGCCAAAAACGAAAAAACGCGAGTATTCGAGCCGCAGTTGGCGGGTTTGTTGCTCGTCGAGCGACCGGTAGTCGCCTTTCTTCCCGGCGGGGATGGCGTCCTCGTATTTGCGCAGTTTGCCGGCAATGTATTTGAATCCCGTGAGGGTATCGATGATGCCCACGCCGAAGCCATCGGCGATGGCGCGCTGGAGTTCGGTGGTGACGAATGTTTTGACGATCACGGCACGGCTGCGGTTCGCGTCGGTGATCCAGCCGAGATCCACGCAGGATTTGAGGCGATACCATGCCATCAGTGCGCCGAGCTGGTTTCCTGTCAGATAGAGCATTTCTCCATTGGCATCGCGGGCGGCCACACCGATGCGGTCGGCGTCGGGGTCGGAGCCAATGACGAAATCGGCGCCGGATTGGTTGGCGAGGTCGACGGCCATTTGCAAGGCCGGGGCGTTTTCCGGGTTGGGTGATTCCACGGTGGGGAAGCGTGGGTCCTGGATGTCCTGTGCGGGAACCGTTAGAACATCGAACCCCAGGTCGCGCAGCAGCGGAACGATGATATGGCCGCCGGTGCCGTGGAGATTGGTGTAAACGAGTTTGACCGGCGGGCCGTCTAGCAGCGCGGGACGGAGCTGGAGCGTCTTGATGCGGGCGACGTAGCGTCCGTCCATGTCCGCACCGAGGGTGGTGAGGGTGCCGCGTTGGTCGATAGGCAGAGGGTCGTAAAATTCGCGGGTGATGGCATTCACCTCCCGAATCAAGCCGGAGGCGTGGGGTTCTAACATCTGGCCGCCATCATTGAAGTAGGCTTTGAAACCATTGTCGTGGGGCGGGTTGTGGCTGGCGGTGAGGATGGCGCCCGCGTCGGCGCGGAGTTCGCGGATGGCGAACGAGAGCTGCGGCGTCGAACGCGGACCATCAAACAGATAGGCGTCGCAGCCGAGGTCGGTGGCCACCTTGGCGCAGAACAAGGCGAAATCGCGCGAGAAGTGCCGCGTGTCATGGGCGAAAACCAGCACCGGTTTGCGGGTTGGGTCGACGAAGGGTTTGGCATAGGCGACCATGCCGCGGACCGCACGACCGAGACTGTAGAAATTCATCGTCGTGGTGCCGACGCATGGATGCTGCGGGCGACCGTTAGAACCGCCCGTTCCTTGTTCCGCACGGGTGATGATGCGACCGATGGTGCGCCCGCGCAGTCCACCGGTGCCAAAGGCCAGGGTTTTGAAAAACCGGTCGTTGAGTTCATCCCAGGCACCGGCCGCGACCAATTCCGCAACGGCCGACACGGCCACTTCGCTGGCGGTTCCGCCGAGCAGTGATTCGATGTTAGATCGGGCGGATTCCAGCAGGCTGCCACTGGCGACGGCGGTGGCAAGTGATAATTCGAGGGTGCGCATATGATCCCGTGGAGTGACGGGGTCCGCAACAAGAAACCATGCTGTCGGGCCCGTTTATCCTTGCGGGGTCCGGGTGATCCGCTTAAAAGAATAATGACAACAGGACAGTCCCCATGGATGCCTCGCCGTGAATACGGCATCCGCTTCCTCACTCCAACCCCTGATCCGCCCACTGCTTTCCCATGCACCATCACCCGAAAAAACATGCTCCTCTAGCAGTTATCAACAACCCGAACCTTGCTTCTCCCCATGTCCTCCATCCTCGATAGTTTCCGACTCAACGGCAAGACCGCCGTGGTCACGGGTGCCGCCCGCGGCCTCGGCCAGGGCATGGCGCTCGCCCTCGCCGAAGCCGGTGCCGACATTGTGGCGGTCGATATCCTCACCGCTGACGACACGCGCCAACAGGTCGAGGCTCTCGGCCGCCAATGTCTCACCCTCACCGCCAATCTCGGTGACCGCGCCGCCATCCCCGGCCTGCTCGCCACCGCACAGCAGAGCTTTGATTCCCTCGACATCCTCGTGAATTGCGCGGGCATCATCCGGCGCGAGGACTTCGTGAACTTTACGGAAAAAGACTGGGACGATGTGATGGGCATCAACATCGATGCCGTGTTCTTCCTCAGCCAGATCTTCGTGCGTCAGGCACTCGCACGCCAAGCGACCGCGAAAATCATCAATATAGCCTCGATGCTTTCGTTTCAGGGCGGCATCCGGGTTCCCTCTTACACGGCCTCCAAGAGCGCGGTGCAGGGCCTGACCCGACTCATCGCAAGCGAACTTGGCGGCAAGGGCATCAACTGCAACGCCATCGCCCCCGGCTACATGGCGACCGACAACACCGCGCCGCTGCGGGCCGACGCGGACCGCAGCGCCGACTCGGCATCGACACCGTGGCGGCGCGCGAGGTTGACCGTGACGAGCAGGAGGTCGCCGACCTCCTCGTGGCGCTCGGCGTCGGTGACGGCCGCCTCGAGCTCGG
>JAPLUJ010000318.1 GCA_026397695.1 Verrucomicrobiota bacterium
CGGCTGCATCCGCATGGGCAGCCGCGATGTGGCCGATCTCTACAAACGCGTCGGCTACGGCGCGGACGTATTTGTGATCCGCGGATCGATCCGGGCGCAGCCATCTCACCCAGCCTCGGCATCCCTCGGAACCCCAACCGCCCAGCCGCGAGGATGAGAATCTCCCAAACACGAGCTTGACACCCGCAACGGAATCATTACTTTTCCCGCCCCCGCCTCCGGGCAATCGATTTTTTTCAAGAAACCATCATGGCCAATCACAAATCCTCGATCAAACGCACGCGCCAAACTCTCGTCCGGACCGAACGCAACCGTGCGGAAAAAAGCCGCATGAAAACCCTGCGCAAAAAGACCCTCGCCGCCATTGCTGCGGGCGACAAAGTGGCGGCATCCAATGCCAGCGCCGAGTTTTCCTCCGCCGTGGACAAGGCCGCCAAGCGCAATGTGATCCACTCTAACAAGGCCGCAAACCTGAAGAGCAAGACCGCCAAGGCCTTGGCCGGCATTGCCTGATCGTCAGGTGTGCCGGTTTTTTTCCCCGGCCATCCAAACTCCAAGCGGACCGGACCACCGGTGCCGCTTTTTTCATAGCCACCATGCCTGCACCAGCTCCACCCAACCGCGCCACCACCGCCGCAAAAATCGCCGCCAATCCCATCGGCTACAAAGTCTGTGAGGGATGTGATTCGATTGTCGGGAGCGGCGCGGCATTGTGCCCGAACTGCCACGGCTATCGCTTTGAGGCATCCGCCGAACGGGTCATTCACCAAGCGCGTATCCTCGGTGCCCGCGAGCAAACCTCGGTCACGGCACAGGATCTGGGATGAGGCTCCGACCAAAACCAAAACCTAACATATCCTATGAAATCTCCACCGCAATCTTCGATCGGCTTCAAGGAATGGCAGGTCATCTGTGACGCGCTGGCCACGGGACGTCAGTCAATCTTGTTACGCAAAGGCGGCATTCACGAAGGTCGGCAGGGGTTTTCCTTCGCCCATTCCTCGTTTTTCCTGTTCCCCACCCGATTCCACGCCCACAGCGACCAAGTCCGCGAAGGCGAGGTGCAAATGCTGCCCGAATGGCAGGCAGGCGACGAAATCCGCGTCACCCACCATGCCGAAGCACGGTGGGCAGTCACACTCATGGATTGGGAACAAGTCGCTGCCTTGCAACCTCACCACATCTACGCGGATGCCACCGTGCGTGAACGTTTCGATTGGCAGGGCAAAGGCATGGCGTCGGGTTGGCAGGGCAAAGGCATGGCGTCGGGCAGCATTCACGTCGCATTGGTGCGCGTGCGGAAACTCGCCGTGCCTTGGTGTTTTCCCTACGCCACCAGCTACGGTGGATGCCGTAGTTGGATCGAGCTGCCCGCACCTCCCGCCGCCTGGCAGGAATCCGCGCTGCCGGTGCTCGATGATGACCGTTTCGCCGGACTGGCCGGTGAACTCGGAATCTAAGTCGCGATTTCGCTGATGGCTTCCTGCAAGGCGGCATATTCGCGCAGCGCCGGAAACTGCGGGAATTCCGCCGCAACATTGGCCGATGGGCGGAACAGAATGCCATGATCGGCTGCGAGGAGCATATTGATATCGTTGTAGGAATCGCCCACCGCAATGACGCGGAAGCCGAGGCTCTTGAAGGCGATGGCGGCGTGTTTCTTGCCGTCTTTTTGGCGCAGGCGGTAATCGACAATGTGATTGTTCTCGTCCACCACCAGTGTGTTGCAGAACAGGGTGGGGTGGTGCAGCTTGGCCTTCAGCGGACCCACGAATTCGTAATAACTGTCGGTCAAAATCACCAGCGCCAGCCGCTCGCGCACCCAATCCGTGAAGGCAATCGCTCCCGGCAGCGGGTCAAGCGTGGCAATCACCGCCTGTAGGTCACGCAATTTCAGTCCGTGTTCACGCAGCAATTGCAGGCGTCCGCGCATCAGTTCGTCGTAATCGGGGATGTCACGGGTGGTCAGGCGTAATTTTTCTATGCCGGTCTTTTCAGCGACGGCGATCCAGATTTCGGGCGTGAAAACGCCCTCCATATCCATGGCGATTAGGGTGGGACGGGAATTCATGGTTGATTGTTAGAAAATTGCGGCTTGGGTGTCGGTGCTTGAGGCGGCACACGCCCGTGAACATACCCGACCGCCCCGCACTGCCAAGGACTTTGTGGGTGCAGACCAATCCCCGGGCTTGCGTTGGGCCGGATGATGGCTAGACTTCTCCTCACGTTCATGAAGTTCCGTCATTTTATTGCTGCGGGGTTTTTCCTCTCTGCGTCCTTTGTATCCGCCGCCGCGACCACCGCAGCGGCTACGGAACCGGTGTCCAAACAGATTGATATTCTCGAGGTTCTGGCGAAGGGCGGCCCCATGATTTACCCGCTCGGAGTCATGTCGGTCATCATGGTGCTTCTCATCCTGGTGTTCCTGCTGTCCATCCGGCGCAACGTGATCGCCAGCGACCGCTTCATGAATGCCGCGGAGTCGATGATCCGTAAACGCGACTATCTGGGCCTGCTCGCCTACAGCCAGCGGCGCAACGAGTGCGTCGCGCGCATCACCCAGAAAACGCTGGAATTCGTCGCTGGCAATCCGTCGATCCCATTCGAAAACGTCCGTGAAGCGGCGCAGACCGAAGGCTCCCGCCAAGCGGGTATGCTGACCGCCCGCATCACTTATCTAGCAGATATCGGATCGCTCGCGCCGATGGTGGGATTGCTCGGCACGGTCATCGGCATGATCAAGGCGTTCATCGAGATCTCCACCGGCGAAGTCCAAGGGGTGCGCCAGATGGGATTGGCCCAAGGCGTCTCCGAGGCCTTGATCGCCACCGCCTGCGGCTTGGCCATCAGCATCGTGGCCCTTTCGTTCTATTCGTTCTTCCGGGGACGGGTGCAAAAATACATCGGGGAACTCGAAGCCGCCGCAACCCACCTCGTCGCCCTGCTCCATGGCCATTTCGAACGCCAACCGATCCAGTCTCACGGGTCGCGTGCGCGCGACGACCAGTCGATGCCCGTGCCCTCCCGCCTCGGCGCGGACCGTCACGATATCCAGGGAATCTAACATTTCTAACGAATGAAATTCGCCAGCCGTCAACCGCCGCCCATTGCCATGCAGTTGGCACCGATGATTGACATCCTGCTGCTGTTGCTGAGCTTCTTCATCATCAGTTGGCAGTTCAGCCGCTCGGAAACCGAGCTCAATGTCTCGGTGCCCACCGCCCAGGAAGGCGCGGAACCAGAACGCCAGCGCGGCGAAATCATCATCAACGTGCTGCCCGACGAATCCATCCGCGTCGAAGGCCTCACCATGAATTTGCCCCAACTCCACGACAAACTCTCCGCCATCGCCGAGCGATTTAAAAACCAACCCGTGCGTATCCGCGGCGACGGCAAGGTGGCCTATCAGCGCATCGTCGAAGTGATCGACACCTGCCAGAAAGCGGGCATCTGGAATATCTCCTTTGCCACCCAACGCCCCGCCCCGGTCGAGTGATCCTCTCCAAGGTGATGCGCCGTCGGGTATGATTCGCTTGGCAAGCACCCCGAAAAAGGGCAATACTCCACCCGCTTTGAAACACACGCTCGCTTTCATCATCCTCCTGCTCGCCTATCCTGCGGTCGCCCAGATTCCCAAGGCCGCGGGCGCGGACCCGACGTTGGCCCCGGATGCCTCCAATGATGTATTTATGCGCGGCAAAAACCTCTACGACTCCGCCCAAGCCAGTACCGATTTGGCGAACCGCCGCGATTATTTCCAGCGCGCGGCCGAGATTCTGGCCGACTATGTCACGTCCTTCCCTAACCACCCGAATGCGGAATCCGCATGGTGGTATCTGGGCAATAGCTACTATCAAGCCGGCCAGATAGACGACGGCAAACGCTGCTTCAGCACCTTGTTGAATCGCTATGGCAAGGGCAAATGGGCCGCCGCCGCCGCTTACACGCTCGCCGCCGACCATTACAACAAGGCGGAATACGCCTTCGCCGCACCGTTGTTCGAGCGCTATGCCGCGAATGCCGCCAAGGCAGAGGAATCCTTCCGCGGCTATTACTTCGCGGGCAACTGCTATCGCCTCCTTGGCCGCGACCGCGAGGCCGTAGCGTCTTTTAAAAAAGTCATCGGTGACCCCGCCGGCATGCTGTTTGCACCGCAATCGAAAGTCGCACTCGGTCATCTCGCCCTCAAGACCGGCAAACCGGATGAGGCCCTCGCCTATTTCGAGGATGTGGCCGCCGCCCCTGCCGCCCCGAAAGTACGCGGCGAGGCCGCGCTGCAGGCCGCGCTCACCGCCACCAAACTCGACCGCGCCGATCTGGCAGACCGTTATCTCTCCCTGGTGCTCCGCACCCCTGGCATGGAGGATTTCCGCGCGGACGCCCAGCTCGCGTTGATGGACAACCTCTTCGCAAAAAAGGAATACTCGGAAGTCGTCAAGGTGTTCCGTGACAGCCCCGTCAAGGCGGTGGGCGAAAAGGAGGCGGCACGCCTCATGATCGTCGGCCGCGCCTATATGCGCCTCAAACAACCCGGCGAGGCCCTCGCGTTGTTCCGCGAAGTCGAGAAACTCGTCAAACCCGAGGCCGATCTCGCGTTCCACGCTTCCTATTACCGCCTGCTGTGCTTCTTCCCCTTCGAGCCGCCGCTCTTCAACCGCTTCGCGGCTGCGCGGGCCGAGTTCGTCGGGCATCCGCTGCTGGACCTGGTGCCTGAACGCATCGACCAAGGAAATCGCCGCCGCCGCGAAAATTTACAGCGAAATCAACGCCAGTGCCGTCAGCGAGAACAACCGCCCGGGCCTTCTCTATCAGCGCGGTTGGTGCCTGGCCGTGGCCGGTGATCCGCAAGGCGCCATCCGTTCGCTCAGCGAATTCATCACCCGCTATCCGGATGACCCGCGCGTCCCGTCGGCCCTCGGCAAACGGGCCAAAGCCTATGCCGAGGCCGATGATTCGCAAAAGGCCATCGCGGATTTCGATCGCCTTACGGCTGCCGGTTCACCCGAGGATCTAGCGTCGTTCGCATGGCTCGAGTCCGCCCGCATGCGCCGCGGAGAAAATAACTTTGCGGACATGATCGCCCGCTATCAGGGACTGCTGAAAAATGTCAACAATCTCAGCGATAACCTGCAGGCCGAGGCCAATTATTGGATCGGCTGGGGACTCGTCAAAACCAACGCTTCCAAGGATGCCATCACCTATCTGGAACAAGCCCGCAAACTCCGCCCCGACGCCTACCGCAAACACGCCGGAATCCTCCTCGCGCTCGGCTACTTCGCCGCCCAGGATGCCAACAAACTCACGACGGAAATCAACCTCGCCATCGATGGCAAATATGAATCTGACATCCCCGACCAGGTGCTCCAGTGGTGCGGCATGCAGGCCTTCAATGCCGGCGACTACACCGCCGCCGCCAATTGCCTCGCACGGGTCGCCACCCCGGATGAACCCCGCGCCACCCCCAAGGAAGTCTGGCGATACCTCGCCAAAGCACGCCTCGAAACCAACGCCGCCGCCGGCGCTCTAACAGCCGCCAACAACGTCCTCGACGTCGAGACCGATCCGTCATGGAAGGCCGATGGAATGCTCGACCGCGGCCGCGCCCTGCTCTTGCTGGACCGCCCGGCGGATGCCCGCAAGGCTGCCGATGAGGCGCTCGCACTCCGTCCTCAGGGGCGGACCAGCGCCGGCCTGCGCATCCTGTTAGGCGATCTCGAAATCAAGGCCGCCGATCCCAAAAAAGCCTCCGCCGAATACCTCATCGTCGTCAAGTTTCACGAGGACAAGGATCTGAAACCACTCGCTCTGTGGAAACTCGTCAGTGCCCTCGAACAACAAAAGGACAAAGCCGAGGCGGACAAATACCGCCTGCAACTCAAGACCGAGTTCCCCGATTGGAAATCCCCGTGATCCGCTATAAATGCAACAAACTGGCGCAGGAACCGGTCGATTTTTCGCGGATGATGGCGTCACGATGACGCGATGAATTGTGGAAAAGGAACTCAAACCGCTGATTTTCACAGGTTTGCGTGTTGGCACATGATTTGCAATGATCACCCATGTCAGCCTGCCGCAACGGTTTGTGACTGCTTCGGCGGGGGACCCGGCATGGCGGGTGATACGGACAAGCCCCGCCCGGTCGGAACCATCATCAACTCTTGTCCATATCCAACCTAAATGAACACGATAACCACATGGAATCCCCCTGCGTAAATCAAAGGGACAGAGAAATAATTAAAATTGGTGCTTGATTGGTTGGTGGGGGTGATTATGGTGCGGGCATCATGAGACGCGCGCGCTGGCTGGCCCCTTGGAAAGACTCGACGGAACGCCCGGTGATTTACCAC
>JAPLUJ010000421.1 GCA_026397695.1 Verrucomicrobiota bacterium
AGACCATTCCGATGACAATCTCGGACTTTGGGGTTGGATCGAGGCGCGGGATTTCCTGCGCCTCCTGCGCCAGCGAGCTGTGGTGTTGGAGGAACTCGGCAACTTTGAACAAGCCGTAATCACCTATCAGGAAATCCTCGGGTTCAATCCCACGGACAACCAAGGGGTGCGCGGCGACCTGCTGCGCTTGTTGATGGTTTTCCGCCGCCTTGAGGATGGCCGTATTTTGTTAGACCGGTTTCCCAACGACACGCTGCCGGAGATGGCCTACGGTCGGGCCTTCCTGAGCTTCGTCGAGACCATGGACCGGACCGGCTTCGCATTACCCGCCATGGAGGCCGTCAGCGCACCGCGAACGCCGCCTGCGGTGATGAAATGGCTGGGTCCGGAGTTTGACGTCGCGAAGAAGCACTTGAAGCAGGCGGTGAAGTTAAATCCATTTGTGCCGTGGATGATGACCCATCCCCAGCTTTTGGGAGTCGAAATTCCGGACGAGGTGATATTCGGCGGTCCCTACGAGGCAGTGTTGTATGCGCAGAAGTGGGTGGCCATTTGGTGTGCCTCGGGACTGCCCTTTATTGCGCTGACCGCTGCCATGGGGACCGATCCAATGCGGCATGCGAAATCCAAGAACCTGGTTGCGGAACTGCTGGATGTGCTGGATCAGCTTGAATCGCTCGACGATGTCCCGTGGTGGGAGAAGTTTAAGCTTTGAGCATGACAATCACATCTGCTATTGAGCTTACGCGCCGTCCTGCTTGAATGCGCTTTGCGGCGCGCCAACCTAACAAATACGCACCATGGGAAGAGCCTTTGAATGCCGCCGCCGGGCCAAGGAATCGCGCTGGGCCACGATGTCCAAAGTGTTTCCCAAGCTGGCCAAGTCGATCACGCTGGCGGCGAAAAGCGGCGGGCCCGACCCGGAGTCCAATGCGCCGCTGCGGGTGGCCATCGCCAACGCCAAGGCACGGAATCTATCACGCGAAAACATCGAGGCCGCGATCAAACGCGCCGCCGGCAAGGACGCTGCCGCCATTTCCGAAGTGACCTACGAGGGCAAGGGCCCGCACGGTTCGTTGTTTTTCATCGAGGTGGCCACTGATAATTCCAACCGCTCGGTGACCAATCTTAAAACGATCTTCAACAAGAATGGCGGCCAACTCGTAAACTCGGGCGCACTGGATTTCATGTTCTCCCGCAAGTCGGTGATAGAATTCCCCGTGCCTGCCGACCAGAATCTCGACGAGATCGAACTCGAACTCATCGATGCCGGCCTCGATGAAATGCACGTCGATGACGGCATGGTTGCGGTGATCGGCGATTACACCGCTTTCGCCCAGTTGTCGCAGGCGGTCGAGGCGCGCGGCATCACCGCCAGCAAATCCACCCTGCAACGTCTGCCTAACCAACCGCTGGAACTCACCGAAAATCAAATGCTGGACGTCGAAACCCTCGTTGACAAACTGGAGGACGATGACGACGTACAAGCGGTGTTCACCAACCTGGCCTAACGCGCGAGGCCAGTCAAATCGGAAATTATGCATATGATTCACAGATGAAACGGCAGCAAGTCATAGTCGTGTGCGGATGCGTGAGATGGTTTCTCGTTGAGGTTTCTATCGTATGGATAGGGATATTGCCGTCTGCGCTTGATGCCCTCACAATCGCCCGTCCCAACTTCGGCGTGCCCGTGTTTGCGGAGCCCGGTGGCGTTTTCAAGGTGGAGGTCAAGGACGACGCTGGCCGTAACGCCAGCCAGTGGTCCGCAGTATTGATGAACGATTTGCAATCCTGGACGGCAACTGTGGAACAGGCGGAATACGGAACCTATGTGGATAACAACACGGTTACCGGATACCGCCTGACGGTTCGCGTACCTGCCAGTGTTTCTCCCGAGGTCTTCAAACTCGTGGTGTCCCATCCGAACGGTGGTGTAGCCACAAATCGGAATGCGGTTTCCATCGTACAAAATCTTGAAACGAACTTCTATATCCTTCACTACACGGACATACAGGTGACGGCCAAGGAACCGACCAACCCGGACACCGGCGAAGCCAACCTGAATGGCGACATCAAGGGATCGATTCGCGAGATATACTGGCATGCGCCAGCCGTCAACCTGATCAATCCAAGGTTCATGTTCCACACCGGCGATGAAAAAGAGAACAATTGGGGAGGAGAGACTGAGTACGAGCTGTATATCGAAGCATCGTGCAGCATGAGGACACCGGCTTTTGTCTCGCGCGGCAACAACGATTCCACAACGACAACCGACGTGTGGAGAAGGCAGTTCGGCGTCGAAACCTACTCCTGCACAATGGGATCTTTCTACATTTGCATGAAGGATTTTCGCGAGGACAACTTCATGCCCTGGTTCAGCGACGACTATGTGGCGTCGTTCGCGAATTCCGCAATCAAGTACCGGCTCTTCGGACAACACTTCAATAGCGGCAGCAGACAATGGATGCCGCCCACCGGTCAGGGACTGGACCCGGACCTGATGTTGGTCGGCCACGGGCATGTCAACAGCATTTTACAGGAGAGTCCCTATCACATTATCGAGACTGCGGCAGCGTTCGTCAGGGGCTCAGTTGGATTTTTCCAGTTCAACAAGAGTGCCGATGACTGGACCTGTACAACCCTGGGTGATCCTTGGTTCCAGTTGATGAGTTACGGTGCCACAGCCAGGATAACCAACACACTCGGTTACGCCAACGACGGCACCCAAACCACGAACACCGCCACGATCGTCAACAATATCCCCAAGAACTTCCATGACGGCCGCGTACGGTTCCTGCTGCAAAACGCCGCCATGGGCTACAAGGTCACCAACGGACAGCTTCTTGCCCAGTATGCATACAACAGCGGGTCCAACATGGCAGTGCTCGTCAAGGTCAATATCCCGGCAAGCGGAGGCATCACCGTTTCTATCAGTCAGGTGGACGCGAACTACAACGGCATGCCGGATGCCTGGGAAATAACCTACTTCGGCAGCACGTCCAATCCGCTGGGTGCTGCGAACTACGACTGGGATCACGACGGCCAGGACAACCTGCATGAATACATGGCTGGCACTACTCCCACCGATCCGTTGTCTGTGTTTAAAATAACAAGCTCGACCATGGACGCCAGCGGGAAGCTGGTGCTGCAGTGGCCGAGTGTGGCCGGCAAGAGTTATGGCATCCAAGCGTCCGCCAATCTGCTAGGTTTCCAGAACACCGCCGATGCGCCCATAGCCGGAACCGGCGGCATCCTGACGAAATCGCTGACCATCGGGCCGGCCCTCAGAGGGTTTTACCGTATTGTGGTCATCCCATGAATGCAACGCCATGGGGAGTGATCAAACCGATGTGATTGAGGGCTGACAGCCCGCAACATGAAGCGTCTCAAATCCGAGCTGCCGCCGCATGGGCCGGGCTTGCAGCCCTCGAATCTCATGACGGCGCGGGACCTTGGGCGTTGCCCAAGGCTGGTATGGGCTGGGCCGTTGGCCCGGAAAACCAAACCCGCAAACCGCGCAAACGTGCCAAATCATTTTCCACCGGGATCAGGAACTGTGACCCCGGGCCTTATTGCGGCAAAAAATACTGTAGGAAAAACCAATGACTCATCAGTAGGTTTACGGAGACGGTACGATCTTGACGCGCAGGAAACCCATGACTCCCCGCGCGGGCACCGGACCACTCAACCGGAAAGTCCGATAGCTCCAACCGGGGTCGAGAGCGGGCATGCCTGAGGCTCTTGCCGGGGTCACTTCCGTGACACCCTGGTTAAACGCCGCCAGGTCGTTAGAGCCCTCGATGGTGTAAACCACGCCGTCCGTAGTAGCCGTTAGAGGAGCTCCGCTGAAGACCGGGGCGGGCGCGGTGCCTCGCACCGGCAGGGTAATCACCATGGCCTGCTCGCTGCCAAGCGTCTCGATGCGTGAACGCTCCTTGCCGGAGGTCGATCCGTTAGACGGATTGCCGTTGAGGGCGAATTCCAGCAGGTTGTTCCGGCCATCCTTGTCGGGGTCTTTGTCCGCACCCCGGTCTCCCGTCGCAAGGCCAAACGCCGGATTGCCGATCCATGCCTCAAAGGGTGTCGGGTTGGTCGTCACGGTCAGGATCACGGATTTGTTGTCGCTGCTGATGGATATAACGCCCGTCACACCGCCGACAACGCCGCTGCCGCCGGCATAGGACGGGGTGGCGTTGACCGTGCCGCTGATGCCGATGGGAGTCGCAACCAAGGTATAGATACCCGCGCCCAATGGTGTGCCGGTGACGACCGTGAACATGTTGTTAGACAGCACCAGCGCGGCCTGCGAAACCGTTAGAGACGGGTGGGTGCTGTCTATACCCGATGACGCGCCGCCCCAGGTCAGCGCAAGCGGCTGCGCGCCCAGATTGATCGTGCCGCTGGTGGCACCTTTGAGGGTGGCGGGGCTGGCCGCGCCGCTCGCGCTCAACGCGGTGCTGCTGCTCAAGATATAGGGAGACGTTTTGGCCGACACGTCGCAAGTCGCCCCGGCGGCGATGGAAATGCGCGACGTGTTCTGAATGGAACCGCTGCTGCCGCTCAGGGCGAGCGTGCCCACATCCACCGCCGTCGGGCCGGTGTAGGTGTTAGAGCCGGTGAGTGTAAGTTTGCCGGAACCCTTCTTGGTCAGGCCGCCGGTGTAGGTGGAGTTGGCGGCCATGGTGATGTTCGCGGCGGGAACCGCCGTTCCGGTAGCCCCCGTGTCTCCCCGGATCAAATTGATCAAGGGTTTTTGTGTGTAGTTGTTGCCGGGGTTGGTGATGATGAAGCCGGTGATGATACCGCTGGCGTCGATCGTGGCAACCGCACTGGCGCCCGATCCCGTGGTGTCTCCGGACGCGGTATCACGGGCTATCTCCACCCAAGGCGGACAGCCGTTGGTATAGACCGTCCCGGTCAAGCCGGTGGTGGCAATGGCGCTGACGCCCTGGCCGGTGGGGCCCAACAGGGCTTGGGCCACCGACACGTTCTGGCTTCCGGTGTCGATCGTGGCACCTTCCCAGACGCGCAGGTTCTGGGTGCTGTCGATGCCGTCAGTGACCGCCGAGGCGGTTAGATTGATCCAGTCGGTCTGCGGGCCGGCACCCGTGTAAGTGAGCGTGCCGCCGTGGAAGTTGAAGTATGACTGGCCGACGCCGGTCCGGGTGGCGCCGCCGGTGATGATGCCGCCAACCTTCAGAAGACTGCCGGACCACAGGTTGTAGGCACCATCCGTCTGGTGCACCGGGGAGGCTGCACTCTTGGCGGAATCATTGTCATGGATGCGCAGGTTGGTACCCACCGTCACCGTGCCGCCGTGATGATAGACCTGCATGTGAACGCGCATGATTTGTGTCCTGCCGGCATCCCTGTTGGTTTTCATCACGTACATCTCGTTGTTAGCGGTGAGTTGAGCCGTATCCTTTACTTCCAGCACGGTGTTGTGGCCGCTTGAGTCGGCGTACTCGGCATTCGGCCCGAATATGACATTGGCGAAGGTCGCCTGCGCACTGTTCTGCATCAGGATATAATACGACTGTGCGGCTTGGGTCCATGATGTTTCCAGGTTGCCGGTTCCACCATTGATGGTGGCGCTGTCATTGAAATAGTATGAGTGCGAAACGCTATCGGCAGACCCCGCAATTCGAGCCCCGCCCGTATTGTTGATCACACTGGCGCCCCGCACGATGACCTGACCCCTCTGGATGTTGATCCCCGCCGTTGTCAACGTGGCGTTGTTGATGTCAAGCCGGGTCACGTTGTTAGACAACGTGGTACCCGTCACGGTCATGGTCGGCGCGGAAGCCACTGAATTATCCAGGCGCAGCGTTCCCTGACTGACGGTCAGCCCGCCGAAACTGCTACCCGCGCTGGAGACGACCAGCGTACCGGTGGTGCTGCCTGCTTTGGTCAGGGCCAGGCCGGTGCCGGTGATCGGGCCGCCAATGGTCAGGGTCTTCGATCCATTGACGGTCACCGTCCGGGCGGCGCCGCTCAGCGTCACCGCGCCGGTGCCGAGGTTCAGGTCCTGGGTACCGGCGAACGTGAAGTCGCCGGCCCACGTCTGGGGCGTCACGGTGGACAGCGTCACCGCGCCGGTCGAGGTGTTGTCGATCGTGCCGCCGTTGATGGTGAACCTACCGGTCCCGAGGGCCGTGGCACCGTTGATATTGAGCTTGCCGGAGTCGGTGCTGCGGATCACGCCGCCGCTGCCGGAGAACGCCCCGTTAAGGGTCACGGGCTGCGCTCCCTTGACGGTCAAGTCGAAGCCCGCGTTGGTGATCGTGCATGCGCTGCCGATGACAATAGTCCCGGTCGCTGCATTGAGA
>JAPLUJ010000148.1:0-2769 GCA_026397695.1 Verrucomicrobiota bacterium
GCCTTGACTGAGCGCCAATACAAATTGTTCAGCACAAACAGGTTAATGGCCGCCAAGGCGCCGATGCCAATGATGGCCACGGCAGCCACTATCGTCATCCGGGTCTCCTCTCTCATCATTTGATGAGGATGGGGAAGCGTGGGTGGTTGCCGCATTCCGTACCGAAGATTGGCCTGCGGCGGGTGGTCCACAGGTGATGGAGCGAAGTGCCGGCGAGCGGCCCGTGATCGACGACGGATTGTTCCTTTGCGCGGTCCACGATTTCCCATGATTCGCCGTACGGTTGATGGGGATCGGGGAGGGTCCGGTGATAGACGCGTTCGAGTTCGCGTCCGCCCCAGACGCGTTCCATGTAGAGCGGCTTGAACGTGATCGGTTCCACGCGAGGGTTATGGAAAATCCTGCGGACCTTGGCAAGGCGGAGTCCATCGACACTCAGATCAGGGGGTATTCCCCGTCACTATCGATACCGTGCCAGCCGAGACGGCCGAAGGCGCGCAAAATCGAATCAATTGGTTCGCCGTCTTCCTCGCCTTCGCCGTGTTCGATGGTGGCGGAGCTGCTCACCCCGCTGTTGGACATGATGCTGATCACCGTGTCGTAACATTCGAGATAGATCCAATCGCCCCAGGCCTTGGCTTCGTGGCGTGGGGTGAGGTATTCCCGGCGCAGCGCGGTGAGCACTTCTAACAAGGTGGTGGGTGGCAAGGAATCGGGAAGGCGGACGAAAGTTTCCATGGGAAAAGTGAAGGATGGGGACCAGCAATTCGTCTGTATTATGAGCGCGCTTGTGCGGCATGTCTAGGAACAATTGCAAAGACGCGCTTCAAAGTTGTGTGGGCATGGTGCGAAGGGGCGCGTCGGATGGGAGGAGCGTGGGTTTTCCGCGCAGCGTTGGGATACGGTTGGAATTGTCGGGTGAGGCATGTCAGCGCCAGCGGTTTTCCCGCAGGGCTTGGAACGCCTGCCACGCGAACATGCCGAGAAACAGGGAAAACAACAGGCTGTGAGTGCGTTCATACAAGATCAAGCCGACCACGATGGAGACGATGATGGTCACCCACAACGTGATCCTGATACGCTGCGGACCGAGCACGGCATTGAGCATCTGGCCGCCATCCAGCGGCAGCACCGGCAGCAGGTTGAGCACCGCCCAGATGAGGCTGATGCCCATGAGGGTGTAGAGGAAGTAGCCGACGTTGTGGTTCATGGCCGGCAAATATGGAAACGAGAACAGCAAGGCGAGTCCTAACAGAATCTGGATCGCCGGTCCGGCCGCGGTGACGGCGAAGCTTTGGGGCCGGGTCAAGCGCACTCCGGAATACGCGGCATAACCGCCAAATGCCTGCAAGGTGATTTCGCTGTAGGCGCCGAATTTTCGCGCCGTGAGGGCATGGCCGAGTTCATGGATCAGGATGGAAATGAATCCCGCCACCACGAACAGGCCGATTTCGAGGATGGCGGCTGCGGAGGTGGCATTCAAGGCGACACCGAGGATGACCAGCGTGATCCAGAAGAACGGTTGGACCTGAACCGGGATGCCGAAGATTGAAAACCGAACCATGCGCGCTTCTGGTAGGCGAAGAAAATGGTGCGGCATGCCGGAGCTTGACTCGTTTCTGATAATCGGCTAGAGTGGTGGCGAGCGGGCGGGGCCCGCGCGCTTGATTCGCTGGCTAAACCGTGGGTTGGGAAACATGTCCATTTCATCTTATTGTCACATTTGTCTTGCCAGCGTGGTGTGCGCTCTGTGTGGCACCTCATGCAGGGTTGTGGCTCCGCTTGGGGAACCGGAGCGCGTGCTCCACCAGTGGCATGACGACTTTGGACCCGGCGAGGTTTCCGTCCACATCAGTCTGGCCGATCAAATCGCGGATTTCGAGCGGGGTGGGCGTGACATCGGCTGGTGTTACGTGGCCACCGGCAAGGAAGGTCATGGGACAAGCCCGGGCAGCTACCGGATCATGGAAAAAATCGTGGACAAGTATTCGACGCACTTTGGATGGATCGAGGACGAATTTGGCAACGTGGTGAACGGCGATGCCACGCCGGGTACCCGCGTGCCCAAGGGGATGGTTTACATACCCGCGCCGATGCCATATTGGATGAGGCTGACAGCGAGGGGCATAGGCGTGCATCCGGATGCCAATGGACTTTGCGCCGCTGTTATTTGATAGCGTGGCAGTGGGAACGCCCGTTACGATCACCAGCGGGAAAAGCAAACGCGGTTTGATGCTGGAGAACCAGCCGCCGCAACCGTCGCGACCATCGCAGCGCCCGCCGCCGTGGGTGGGCAACTCGCGGGTGATTGAGACCCGCCCCCTGTCCGACTCCGGTTGGTAGGCAGCCCGTGGTTCAGGGCTTTCCTGGCACGTAGAGTTCCGCTCCTTTGATCAGCGGGGTGGCTTTCGTGAGATCCAGCCCATTGAGTTCATTGAGACGGCGCGTGTCGGTACCGTGTTGGACCGCGAAGTCACCGTAAGTCATGGCTCGCTCGACCATCACGGCACGGGCCTTTATTTCGGATTTGGAGGATGCGGTCTTTTCTTGCGAAATACTCGCTTGCGGCGCCGCCAGACGGGGCACGGCAGTGGTACCGGCGGTTGCGGGCACCGGAGGCTTTGGCGCGGTGACTGATGGCGCGGCGGTTGCGGGCACCGGAGGTTTTGGCGCGGTGACTGATGGCGCGGCGGTTGCGGGCACCGGAGGTTTTGGCGCGGTGACTGATGGTATGTCGGCAGGCGCGGCCGTTGGCATCACCGAGGGGGA